>CAZUYY010000534.1:0-1523 GCA_964624935.1 uncultured Prolixibacteraceae bacterium | reverse complement strand
TTTTATAAATGTGATTATTTATTGCGATATAAGACGAACCATTATCATCACCACTAAAATAATATACCCCGTTATCTTTGAAGTAGTAATTCCAAACCGTTCGGACTGGGCCTAATATTGTATCGGGTGAATGAATATAAAACATATAGTCATAACCACTTTTGTCTTTAGGGTACATACCTTCGGTAAATATGTACTGCCCATTATTGTTAATTCCAAGTCCATAAAATTCCGAAGATGCGCTTTTGATGGGCTTCCCATTAACAAAAAGTGTTTTAGTACCATTCTGTTTTGTATAATATATGCAATTCCCATTTTCACTAAAAGCGCACCATTCGCTAAAATCATAATTTAGGGTGCTATCTTTTAAAACAGCGCCTACTACTTTGTCGTTGATATAAAAGTACAATGAATCGCCATTTTCTACTATCAGCCCAATGTTTTCTTTTGTGCCACTATCAATAAATTTTTTAATGCGTCCGACAATCGGGCCATAAACTTTAGTTCCTTTAGCATTTTGGTAATACCATTTTTTTCCAAGAGCATCAGATTCATTATAAGTGTATTTTACTGAACCATATGTTCCAAAGGTCGCGCCAATGTATCTACAAGTACCTATTTCCCCATCTTTTGTACGGAGAAATTCAACACTATTCTTTTTAACATCGAAACAGTAATTTCCATTAGCATCAAAAGTCATTGATTCTGCTTTAATCAAGCCAGAATCAGGTTTATCAGTTAAAATTAGCTGTTTTGAAAACGTTTGACTGTAGGTAATTGTGTTTCCAAGAAAGGCTAAAGTCACAGAAAGGATAACCCACTTCTTCATCAAATACATCTTTGAGAATTATCTTGCAAATTAGTAAAAAAAACTTACGCCACGTATGTCGATTCCTTGCAGGCAAAAAATGTTCCTTTCTAAATCAAGATATACCGATATATGGTATCGGATTTCCCTATACTACCAGTTCTTCCGCCTTTGGCACCAGTACCCTTTGTCCAAAGGTGGAATTCATCGGACAGCGCACGCACTGGCTGAATGTAGATTCTGTACCTTCTGCAACAAGCTTTTCAATATCCTTCCGAAATTGGTCGAGCATTACCTTATGATTGTCGATAGCTTGAACCGTGATTTTCGTGTCAACCACCTTTACACCGCCGTTTTTGAAAAAGATAAAGAAGAAAAACGACACCCATTCATTGAACATCAAGTAATGCACATTGCAGTGATTCACTGCTTGCATTGTATCAATTTTTTTACAGGTATTACCAGCCATTAAAACGGTCAGAATCCGCATAACCGCAGTATTTTACGTCCACGATAGCTTTGTGTACCAATTTCGAGTGGTTGGTATAAGCAAAGAGATCAAAGTTCTGATTTAATAATTCTAACTAAAAATTGGTTCAATATTATTTGGAAATGTCATAAATTTTCCGTACTTTTGATCTCGGTGGTGCCACCAAAATTAAACATCAAGTATTGCTTGATGTTTTTTTATGCCATAAAACGATCTCATTATGAA
>CAZUYY010000533.1:0-2456 GCA_964624935.1 uncultured Prolixibacteraceae bacterium | reverse complement strand
ATTTTACCTTTTTGCCATCTTGCCATTTATTCACACTCGGAAAAACGCGTCAAAACGCGTCAAAACGCGTCAAAATTAACATAAGGCCTTGACAATTAGAATAATCAAAAAATTATTATATTACATTTGCCTCACGTCAGGTCCAAAATAAATCCTGACCAGGCCTTAACACTTTTTAAAAAGACCGCTCATAAATGTAGTATAAACTTAAATCATAAAACAATGGCTATTTTACAAAATCCCTTGATCGGCAGAGCCAAAAAAAAGCTTGGCAACACCGTGTTCTCTACGCAGTTCGGTCAGAACACACTGAGAACAAAACCTCTCACAATCAAAAACCCTAAGACGGCTGCTCAGGTGGCTCACAGAACGCGAATGAAAAAACTCGCTAAGTTACTCCGCCAGGTAGTCAACTACATCAACACGGCTTATGCCGGTTCGGTGCAAGGTATGTCTGCTTTCTCCTACTCCATGTCAATCAACATGCAAAACTGTTTCATTGACGATACCTCGTCCATTGAGCCTTCTATGCTGGTGTTATGCGACCATGAAGGTTCTTTTGTCGACAACGTCGTTCTGACATCCACTGTAACAGACACCATCGAGGCAACATTCGATAGCATGGCTCAAACTGCTGATGAAGAAGGCGATAAGGTCAATGCATACGGATTTCATGCTGACGGTAACCAGATCTGGAAATTCAAGCAGGACGCAACCCGTAGCCTCGGAACGATGACTCTTACCCGGCCTAAAATGACAGCGCTGAACATCGCAGTCTACTTTGAATGCCTGGACCGTTCAAGCCTGGTCCGTGGCAATCCTAAACACGTAATCAAATACGTGGGTACAGTAACAGTCCACTAAACTCAGGTATGAATTCTAAAGTGCGAAGTCTGAATTATTTCGCACTTCGCACTTTACACTTAAGACTTGATAAAACCTTCTCCCTATGATCAAAAAAAATAAAACAATATTTGGAATAGAAGTCCCTCTCTTCATCTTCCTTTTCTCCCTGGCCTTGTCACTTATTACATTCTATGTGCACATTGAAGTTTGTATTACAAAGCTCGACATAGAACTGGCCGAACTCAGAAATGATTATTTAAGGCATATACAGTCAAACTCCGCTGATTTCTCAGATATCAAGGCCACATTTGAGGCACGGAATAAAGAGATCATTAAGAAGATTGACGACATCCAGACATTTCTTTTAACCCAATCAAAACAAAACAAATGAAAACACGAATCTTTACCAACTGGCGCACATCAGTGCTTGGCCTGGTTTTATTAATAGTAGCCCTGGTTCTCTTATTCACCCGTATAATAACGCTTGCTGAATTCGGAGCCTTTTTCCCAACAATCTTAAGCCTTCTATATGTACAAGATACAGTTTTTCAGATCAACCCCTCAAAATAACAGACTTTGCGGAATATCCGCATTGCTGATTGTTTTGATGATACTGCAATCATCCTGCAGTCCGCAAATCCGGCTTCAGCGACTTCTGGCTCGCCATCCTGAACTATCCACTATCGACAGTATTCACATAAAAGATACCGTGATCATCCCGGGCATGAAACTTGACACTTCAGTTATTTTCTCGACAAAATTTGATTCTATTGTGTTGCAGAAAGACAAGTTTCACCTCGTCGTAAAAAAAATTCACGATACACTCGTAATCCATGCCGAAGTAAAAAGAGATACTGTATATATCTCAAAAGTGCTCCCCGTTTCAAAAATTAAAGTAATCAAAGAAACATTTCTGACAACCTTCAGATCAATCCTCCCCTGGCTCGTGATAGCTCTGATAACACTAACAATACTCGCAGTCTTCCTTCACACCTGGTTCAAAAAATGAATCTCTCCACCTTTTATACCCAACACCCAACACCCAAATGCAATCGTAATTCGTAATTCGTAATTCGTAATTTAAACTTGTTCCTATGGCCGAAATCAAACAATATCTCCCCAAGCTCCTCAAATGGGAAGGCGGTTTCGTTGACGATCCTGCCGATCCGGGGGGCGCTACGAATATGGGTGTCACTCTGGCTACCTGGAGAAGGGTCGGCTACGATAAGACCGGTGACGGACTCATAACCGCAGCCGACATAAAACTCCTCTCCCCTGAAGATGTCGGAATGGTCCTGCAATTCTTTTACTGGAACCGTTGGAAAGCCGGTCAGATCCTCAATCAATCAGTTGCCGAAATACTCGTAGAATGGGTCTGGGGCTCCGGCCGCTGGGGCATCATCATCCCTCAACAGATCCTTGGTATCACTCCCGTCGGTAATGTTGGACCTCTCACAATTGCTACCCTGAATCAAACAGACCAGGCAAAATTTCATGCAACCGTTTACCAGTCCCGTGTCGATTTCATCGACACCATCATCAAAAATAATCCAAATCTCCTCAGAGTCAAACAAGACAGGCTCAATCGCCTGAGTGCATTCCCTTTCTGA
>CAZUYY010000532.1:0-2463 GCA_964624935.1 uncultured Prolixibacteraceae bacterium | reverse complement strand
CCGTATTTGCCAAACAATTTCCGGGCCTGATCTGATTCAATGAATTGAGTAAACTTCAGGACATCCGGGTTCGTTTCCGATTTTTTAATGATAACATAGGCCTGTTCTAATTTTGAGTAACTTTTTTCGTCTATTGAAAAGTATTTTCCCTTTGTTTTCATTTCCGGTGAAAGTGCCAATGAGAGTGCAATTAATCCTGCATCTGCATTGCCGGTCAGGACAAATTGAGCTGCCTGGGATACATTTTCTCCTTCCACGATTTTATCTTTAACCTTAGTGTCCATTTTGTAATATTTCAGACATTCCATTGCTCGCCTCCCATAGGGTGCAACCCGGGGATTAGCAATGGCTATTTTTTTAACATCAGGGCTGGTTAACAATTCCATGCCTTTTGAAACATCCAGCCTGGTGCTCCATAATACTAAATGTCCGATAGCATATAATTTTGGTTTACTCCCGGTTAAATTCAGAGAATCCAGTTTTTTGGGATAAGAAATATCTGCTGAAAAGAAAATATTAAAAGGAGCCAGGTTGACAATTTGCTGATACAGATTCCCTGAAGAACCATAAATAACTTCAACCTTAATGCCTGGATTGGATTTTTTGAATTCATTTGTTACCTCATCCAGCACAAACCGGAGGTCGGCTGCGGCTGCAATGGTAATTGTCTGGGCTATTAAATTGCTGATTGCAAGAATGCAAAACGATAAAATAAGAAGGAACCGCTTGTTCATTTAAATTTGAGTTTTATGCAAAAATCGACCATTTTCACTTAAACATCAAATTTTTTTGAATGTCATGAATGGATCAAGTGACAAGTCTCACCTCAATATTCACCACTCACTATTTTGCATCTGCTTACACTGGTTTTGTCCTGTACTCCGAAGGAGAGCAACCGGTGAACCTTTTAAAATACTGGGCAAAAAAGGACTGGTTTGAAAAATTCAGGTATTCCGAAATGCTCTGGATAGTCATGTCGGAATGTCGCAGCAAATGTTTCCATACGGATTTATTGAAAGACCAATGAACGGAAATGAAGAACCCGGCCAAACATGGATTGACATAAGTGGAAATGACGCTAAGGGAACATTTGGACTATCGTTGCTGAATGACAGTAAATGCGGCTATAGCGTAAAAGACGGAGATATGCAGTTGACCATTTTACATAGCACCGCCTGGTCGCATCATATTCCCGACACCATTCGCGAGAATGATGGTTACCGGTACATGGAACAGGGGATTCATGAATTCACATATAAGCTTGCACCTCATAACGGCGACTGGAGAGAAGGAAATATTGCCCGCAAATCCGAGGAATATCTGATGAAACCTATTGTATTTCATACCAACAACCATACCGGAACGTTGCCGGAAAAGAATTCTTTTATCACCCTCACTGGTGAAGGTATTTCTATTTCAACAGCCAAAATAGCAGAAGACGGAAACGGTTGGGTGCTTCGTTGCGTTGAGCTAAATGGAAAAGAGACAAAAGCAGGAATTGAGATCAGGTCATTAAACAAGTCCATTGATTTTACAATGAAACCCTGTGAAATCAAGACCTTTCTGGTACCAATGAACAAAACCCCCGGAGGAATAAAAGAAGTGAATGTTCTTGAGGAATAATAAGGAGGGAAACCGGAAACTCTTATCGGCTTGTAAAGTATTCACCATCCAGGATAATTATAGCACGTGAAGCGACGAGAACTATTGTAGACAGAGATATAATGCTTTCCAGTCAAGGCTAAATACTGAATGGCAGCATGAATTCAGGGAAACATTGCCGGACCTGAATGAAGAAGATATCGGTGGCTCAGGGTTTGCCATCACGGATTTGACTATGCCTATCGAATCTGCGCTGGCATGGGACGGGAATGGCACATGGGAGTCATTTCTGACATTTGCATGGACAGGGACGGATGGCGGGCAGGCGCTGGTCACAGTTAACTATGCACCGCATGCCAGTCAGGGTTTTGTACAACTTCCCTTTCCTGATCTGGCCGGCCAATCGGTCCGGTTCAGGGATCTGATGAGCATTGTTGTCTATGATTGTGAAGGCAATGAGCTTTTATCAAAAGGTGTTTATTTAAATGTGCCTGAATGGGGTTATCACATCTTCAAAATTGAAATAGTGATATAGCATGCGTCATGGCTTTCCTGAAAAAGTTTAAACATAAGGCAGGTTAGCGGTGGAAAAAGAATTTTAAGATCAGACTCAATATTCTTAAAAAATTTTGGACTAACATTGAGCTATTTCAATAAATAGTTGCTAATTTTGAACGTTTATTTTTTTAAACTTAATTTTCTGATAAAAAATTCTTTTCATCATAAATTTTTTCACTCTAAATCTTTATAAAAATGAAACGAATACTTTCCCTTCTCCTCACCGTTTGCATAAGTATTTCTGCATTTGCCAAAAAAGTGGAAATTACAGATGCCAGGCTCATCGCAAAAAACACCTATTTT
>CAZUYY010000531.1:0-2468 GCA_964624935.1 uncultured Prolixibacteraceae bacterium | reverse complement strand
AGAACAGATTGCAGTATTTTCATTTATGGGAAATCTTGCCGGATCAATTTACGGGCATATCCTTAACAGAAGCGAATTGGAATCGTCGACATCGAGAATAAGCACAATGGTACGCAACCTTCACACAGGGATTCTGGTCGAAGATGAGAACCGGAAAATTGTACTTGTCAATAACGAGTTCTGTCACTTGTTTAATATTCCTGTTGACCCTGAACGGTTGGTTGGAATAGATTATTCTACTGCTTTGGAACAAATAAACCATTTTTTCAAGGAACCAAAAAAATTCAGTAAGAGGATCAATAAAATTCTATCAGTGCGTCAACCTGCAGTTGATGAACAACTGGAACTGATTAATGGCTGTGTTTATGAACGTGATTACCTGCCCATTTATTCAGGGGTAAAGTTCATGGGACACCTTTGGCGATATTCTGATATCACACAACGGAAAAAAGCCGAGACTGAACTTAAAAAAGCAAGGCATGAAGCAATTTCTGCAAATATTGCCAAGAGGCAGTTTCTGGCGAATATGAGCCATGAAATACGAAACCCTTTGCATGCCATTAATGGATTGACACGTTTACTTGAAGATACTCTTAGGACGGATGAACAAAAAAAACTTATTAACGGTCTGAATAAATCATCTGAAGGTCTCCTGGAGATCGTTAATGACATCCTTGATTTTTCAAAGATAGAAGCTGGCCAGATGAATTTATATGAAACCGGATTTTCTCTGGAAGAATTAGTAAAAAAGATTTTCGATGCATTTGAATTTTGGGCAGAAGAAAGAGAGGTCAAACTTAAAAATAAATTTGATAAAGAAATCAGATTTCATCTTTTTGGAGATAATATCAGATTACGACAAGTCCTTGTCAATTTAATGAATAATGCAATAAAGTTTACAGAAAAAGGGAATGTTACGGTTGAATGCAGCCTGGTAAAATCAAACCGGAGTTCCTGCATCATATTTTTTAAAGTTTCAGATACCGGTATCGGAATAACAAAAGACAATATAGCTAAAATATTTCAGAGTTTCCAGCAAGAAGATACGGGGACAACAAGAAGTTATGGAGGAACAGGTTTGGGTCTGGCCATTAGCAAGCAATTGGTAAATCTATTGGGTGGAGAACTTGAAGTAAAAAGCAGAAAAAATAAAGGAAGTGAATTTTTCTTTTCCCTTCCATTTCAGAAGGTGAAAGCACCGGTTAAAGCCAAAGAAGAAGAATCGAAAGAAATTAATACAAAACCACTTCAGGGGATCAGGGCTTTACTTGTTGAGGATAACAAGTTCAACCAGGTTATTGCAAAATCGATGCTGGAAAAATGGAAAATGATTGTTACTTTAGCCGATAATGGCAGGGAAGCGCTTGAAAATCTCAGGAAGTATAAGTTTCAGGTTGTTCTGATGGATCTTCAGATGCCTGAAATGGGAGGGCTGGAAGCAACACGGAAAATCAGGTCAGAATTAAAATTGGATATCCCGGTGATTGCACTTACGGCAAATGTAGTGAAGGGTGTTATTGAAGAATGTATTTCCGCAGGAATGAATGATTACATTCCAAAACCTTTCGATCCCGAAGTACTGGCAACCAAAATCAAAATTCTGATAGAACAATAGCGTTAACCGAGGTATTTTCTGAGAATTTTTAACAGATCTTCTTTCATGAAAGGTTTCGAAAGATAATCATCCATCCCATTTTCAAGACATTTTTCCCGATCCCCGGTTAGGGCTATTGCAGTCAAAGCAACGATAGGGGTATGTTTAATTCCTTTTTCCGCTTCACGGATAAGTTTTGTGGCTTGAAAACCATCAAGCTCGGGCATATGAATATCCATAAAGATAAGATCAATGGAATTCTCTTTAAATCGGGCAACTGCTTTAGCGCCGTCAACAGCAGTTATTACGTTGGCGCCGGCTTTCGTCAGCATGACCGTCAATAGCTTCAGGTTAATGTTATTATCCTCAGCGATTAAAATGGTTTTTCCGGGTTTAAATCCAGCTTCAAAACTATTTTCATCCTCTTTATTCATGACAGATTGCGTTAAATTACCCTTTTTTATTTGTAGTAAATCGAGTAAATCTTTCATTTTTACCGGCTTGGTGAGATAATGATCTATGCCAATTTGTTTACCCATCTCCAGGATCTGTTCTTTCTCGATGGATGAAAACATGATAACAACCGGTTTCCATGTCAACCCCAGGTCCCGTTTTATCGTTCCGGCAAGTGTTAATCCATCCATAAAAGGCATATGCATATCGAGGAATATCACATCAAACCCGGGCATTTTGCTTTTCTCTTTCCGAAGAAACTCAACAGCTTTAACTCCATTTTCAAAAGTTGTTGTTTCAATCCCCCAATAATTCAACATATCTGTCAATATCCGTCGATTGGTTGCGTTGTCGTCGACCACAAGCGCTTTCTGAATATTCATCGGAGCGGGAGGCGAAGGGACATCCTTTAAGACAGCGA
>CAZUYY010000530.1:1281-2483 GCA_964624935.1 uncultured Prolixibacteraceae bacterium | reverse complement strand
CTCCCCTCCCTCTTGGGGGAGGGGCCGGGGGTGGGGTCTCCCCGCCCCGAATGGGGAGGGGTCGGGGGTGGGGCTGTCAGGCATCACACTTCGCACTTGACCTTGGGGCTGGGGGAGGGGCTGTCACCAGTTCACCACTTAAATTCTTGATTTATGGCTGATCACAACGAATTCGGTAGAAAAGGCGAGGACATCGCCGCTGAGTACTTGCAGAAAAAAAACTACAAGATCCTTGAACGCAATTGGGTATCAGGAAAACACGAGATCGACATCATAGCCAAAGAAAGCAACTACATCGTCGTAGTAGAAGTCAAAGCCCGCCATTCAAACTTCGCCGGCGAACCCGAAACCGCCGTCACCCGTGATAAACAACGATCCCTCATCCAGGCCGCCAACACCTACGTCCGCAAAATGAACTACAGCGAAGAAGTCCGCTTCGACATCATCTCCATCCTTATCGTCAAAGGCGAAGAACACATAAACCACATCGAAGACGCCTTCTACCCAACCCTCTTTTAAACTTGTGAACTCGTGACAGAGTGATGTGGTGAATTATTTATTTTTATTATTTTTTTCCTTGAGCTTCTTTTTTGTGGCTGAAAATATGTTCAAAAGTTTACTTGCTTCTTTGTAAAGTGGTAAAAATTGTTCTTTTTTATTTGTCATGACTTCTTCCGGCAATTCAAGCCAAAAAACGGTTTCGTCACATTCTTCTACAACTATACATATTTTTGAATAATATTCTGCAGGAGATCTTGCCCGACATGCAGATCTGAAATTTGCAGCGACAGATGTCCCACTTCTAAGAATTTGTTTTCTGATTACCCAGGAAGATTCTTTATTGGGTAAATCATCAAATCCTTTACAGAGATTTATGGCAAACCTTTTTGTCCTTTCCCTGAATTCCTGATTATAATCTTGCATACAAATTAAGTGATGAATTGGTGACAAAGTGAACTGGTGAGTTAATTGCCTTTATTTTTTTTAATCGGAGAATTTTTAAAAGGTAATACAACTTTTTTAAATTTTTTTAGTTCACAACCTCACCAATTCACCACTTCACCAATTCACTCTGTCACCAATTCACTCTGTCACCACTTCACCAGTTCACTCTGTCACCACTTCACCACGTCACTCTGTCACCACTTCACTCTGTCACCACTTCACCACGTCACTCTGTCACCAGTTCACTCTGTCACCAC
>CAZUYY010000530.1:0-1181 GCA_964624935.1 uncultured Prolixibacteraceae bacterium | reverse complement strand
TCACTCTGTCACCACTTCACCACGTCACTCTGTCACCAGTTCACTCTGTCACCACTTCACCAGTTCACTCTGTCACCACTTCACTCTGTCACCACGTCACCACGTCATTTCCGTCCGAAATCCGCCGGAATCTCCCCCCAATACGCCGTCTCCCACTTCAGGATTTTATTCTTATACGTATTACCCTTTAACCAATTCACTGCCCTCTCCACAAGCTCAAAAAGCTGTTTATTCTCCTCCGTCTGAATAAGATTCGTCTTGATCCGTTTCGCCTTGATCCAAGCAATCGCCGTCCTCGAATCCGAATACACCGGCCAATCAGAATCAATCTTCTTAAGCAATGCCAGCGCATGAACAATAGCCAGAAATTCCCCGATATTAACCGTCCCCTCTGGAAATGGCCCCTTCCTGAAATATTCAGCCCCCGATTTAGTATCCACCCCCCTGTACTCCAGCACTCCGGGATTCCCCTTGCATGCCGCATCGACAGAAAGACTGTCAGAAATAGGAGTCCCTATCAGCGGATTCGAACAAACAATCCTCCTCGGCGCATTCAGATCCTTCTTCAGGTACTTCTCAAAATCATCATTCCACGCCGCCTCCGCCAGCTCCATCGTCGGAAACCCTTTATACTTAGCCCCCTCAACCCCATCCACCTGCTCCTTACAATCCTCCCATCGGCTATATACCCCCGGCCTCCTCCCACACCACACAACATAAAACTTATTCTTCGGCATCCCTCTGATGATTTAAATTTCTTTGGATTTATCCCCGGCGAAATTACCAATTTTATGATCTCTATCCAGCAATCATAGGCTAAATCTTATTTTGATGTACTAGGCGAAAATGAATTACCCTGCGCTTTAGCGCGGGGGCACAAAGGCGCATATTGAATTGGACTTTAGTCCAAAAGTGTTTTTGTTTTGGACTAAAGTCCTATATTTTTTTGGGTTTCCTTACTCCCAGCCTGACTGGGGTAATTCATCAGTCGTGTTTACTTGCAAATAATCGTAAATCGTCAATTAAAAAATTCAATCTGGAATCGAAAATCGTCCAATCGTAAATTATCTTCCTTCCCCCCTCCCTCTTGGGGGAGGGGCCGGGGGTGGGGTCCTCCCCGCCCCGAATGGGGAGGGGCCGGGGGAGGGGCTGTCACACTTCGCACTTCACATTTCACACTT
>CAZUYY010000529.1:0-2484 GCA_964624935.1 uncultured Prolixibacteraceae bacterium | reverse complement strand
TTTCCGAAATGGCTTAATGCCGATTTTGGTTATGGAGCCAGCGGAATGACCGGAGCTTCACAAAATATAACAGAATATCAGGGACAATCAGTTCCTTCTTTTCAACGGTTTCGCAAATTCTTCATATCGGCAGATGCAGACCTGATGCGGATTCCAACTAATTCACCAACTCTTCAGTTTATTTTTCCTTTAATAAACTTCATAAAGATCCCGTCCCCTACATTGGAATTCAATACTTTGAAACAAGTAAAACCCCACCTGATTTATTATTAACTCTGCAATTTTCACTTAAAACGTGGGTCAACAAACATTCATTTAGAACGATTTCCGACTCTTCTATATGCCCAGCTGAATATTAGCGGGAATACCCATAATGAAAAAATCATTGCACACAGGATACCACCGATCACCACCCGTGCCAAGGGTCTTGAACTTTCTGAACCAATGCCATGCGAGAGCGCTGCAGGCAATAGACCTATGGCAGCCATTAATGCTGTCATCATAACAGGCCTGATTCTCGTATTTACTCCTGCTTTGATCGCAATAAACAGTGAGTCAGAACCCTTCCTCACCCTATTCAGATTTTCCTTAAATATCGATATAAGGATAATACCGTCCTGGATACAGATGCCGAATAAAGCAATGAAACCTATTCCTGCAGAAATACTAAAATTTGTACCGGTAATAAGCAAAGCAAAAATCCCTCCGACGATAGCAAATGGAACATTAAGAAATACAAGGCCGGCATCTTTCAGGTTCCCAAACATGCTCAGCAATAAAAGGAATATGAGAAACAAGCTAAGTGGAACAACTTGTGCCAGGCGTTTCTCTGCTCTCTCCTTGTTTTCAAAATCTCCCTGCCAGACCATTCTATATCCTCTTTTTAAAGTTATTTTCTCACTGACTTTTTTTTGCGCTTCATTAATTGTACTGCCCATATCGCGGTTACGCACTGAAAATTTAAGCGCTGAATATCTTTCGTTTTCTTCCCTGAAAATAAGGCAAGCTCCTGTTTTCCTGGTAATTTGCGCCAACGATTTGATCGGAACCTTGGAACCACTCTGTGTGGGAACTAATAAATTACCAATATCCTCCTCTGATCTACGATATTCTTCCGGCAGACGTACCCTTATAGGAAATGTTTTGATGCCTTCATAAAGGGTGGACGCTTCCTGTCCACCTATAGCCATTGCTACAACAGAATTGGCATCGGCGGTTGCTACCCCGTACAATGCCATGTTTTGCTGGCCAAGGTCAACATCAATTTCGGGTTGACCCATATTATGTATTACGCCAAGGTCTTCAACGCCGCGAATTCCTTTCATGATTTTTTCTACCTCAATCAGTTTTTGCTCCATGTAATTTAGGGAATCGCCAAATATTTTTACACATATAGAACCTTTTACACCTGATACAGCTTCCTCGACATTATCCATAATTGGTTGTGAAAAGTTAAGGTTTACTCCGGGTATAACAGAAAGCTTTTTATTCATCTGGTCAATCAGATCATCTTTAGAGATCTTTGGCTTCCATTCAGATTCCGGATACATGATCACATCAAATTCATTGTTATAAAACCCTGTAACATCGGTTCCATCATCAGGCCGCCCGGTTTGTGACACGACACATTTCACCTGAGGGAATTTCATCAAGATGTTCCGGGTTTGAATGGCTACTTGCACTCCTTTTTGCAGTGAAGCGCTGTAAGGCAATTGAACACGCAGCCAGATAGCACCTTCATTTAATTGAGGCAGAAACTCAGATCCCAAAAATTTGAAACAAAATAAACCGGTTATAATAATAATAGCAGCAATGATCAAAACAATTTTTTTCCGTTTGAATGAAAATTCAAAGCCACCAATCATGAAATTGTTTATAAATTGTGTAAATGGATTATGCTTCTCACGTATATTTTTATTGAGCAGAAGGGAAACAAGCACAGGCACAAGGGTAAGGGTAGTTATCAATGCTCCTAATAATGCAAATCCCAGGGTATAAGCTAAGGGGGAGAACATTTTTCCTTCAACTTTCTGGAAAGCAAAAATGGGAAGAAGACCTGTTATTATAATGACTTTTGAAAAAAAGATGGCTTTCCCCATTTTAGTCCCGACTGTTTTATATAAGCCCATCTTTGAGATCTTATTAAACCTTTCCATCCCCAATTCACTGACCCTGAAAGTTAGTGCAACAAACATTCCTTCAACCATTACAACTGCCCCGTCAATAATAATTCCGAAGTCAATAGCACCCATTGACAGTAAATTTGCTGTCATCCCCATCGTTCGCAGGCAGACAAAAGCAAATAATAATGACATCGGGATGATAATTGCCACAATTATCGTGGTTCGCCAATTAAATAAAAATAGTGTGATGAGCAAAATGACCAATAAGATACCTTCCGTCAAATTATGCAAAACAGTATGTGTAGCCTAAGAAATAAGATCGGATCGATCATAGTAGGGAACAATTTTCGTGTCGGCCGGT
>CAZUYY010000528.1:0-2493 GCA_964624935.1 uncultured Prolixibacteraceae bacterium | reverse complement strand
CCTCCATTTCCCACCCCCCATCTCCCCCCCCCCCTCTTGGGGGAGGGGCCGGGGGAGGGGCTCGTCACGATTTTTCAATCCGCAATGAAGTTTACAAACACGTCCCATATCACAATTCCTGCCGCAACTGAAACGTTCAGCGAGTGTTTTGTCCCGTATTGGGGTATTTCAATACAATCATTGAAATAAGGAATCAGTCCTTCGTCCAGTCCGTTAACTTCATTCCCAAATACCAAAGCATATTTTTTCTCTTTGTCAGGGTGAAAAAGATGAAGAGGAATACTGTTGTTCGTTTGCTCCACGCCGATAATCTGATATCCTTCTTTATGCAAGAATTCAACAGCGACGATCGTTTTAGGGAAATATTCCCAACTCACTGACTCAGTTGCGCCAAGGGCTGTTTTGTTTATTTCCCTGTGAGGTGGAGTAGCTGTTATGCCACAAAGATAAATGGCTTCAAGCCTGAATGCATCTGCCGTGCGAAAAACCGATCCGACATTATTTTGGCTGCGTATATTGTCAAGCACAATGATCAAGGGAACCTTGGCCGATGACTTGAATTCTTCAAGAGTCAACCGGTTCATTTCTGATGTTTTCAGTTTTCGCATTGCAAGAATTTAATATACTTTTGTGATTGGGTTATTTTGTGAATGAGTTAATCCCGGTTAATAAAAAAAACGAATCATTTTATTTTGCAAAGATGAGCAAATTAATCTCTGAAAGTATTACATGACTTAATCAAAATGTTACATAATTCACATCTTTTGTCATTGCGTCACGCTTTCGCCCTTCATCTCTCCCCTCCCTCTTGGGGGAGGGGCCGGGGGAGGGGATCTTCACTTAACAACTGACACCTCATGTCCAAGGACATATTAAAAGACTCCTCCGTCACCCCGCTGATGCGCCAGTACAACAACATCAAGGCGAAATATCCTGATGCATTGCTGCTTTTCCGGGTGGGTGATTTTTACGAAACCTTCGGGGAGGATGCCATAAAAACTTCCGGCATTCTGGGTATTGTCTTGACGCGTCGTGCCAATGGAGCCGCATCTTATATCGAACTGGCGGGATTTCCGCATCATGCACTTGACCTTTATCTTCCAAAACTCGTAAAATCTGGTTTGAGAGTGGCCATCTGTGATCAACTGGAGGATCCTAAGCTCACCAAGACAATCGTGAAAAGAGGGGTCACCGAACTGGTAACTCCCGGTGTTTCCTATAATGATAAGATCCTTGAACAACGCGAAAATAACTTCCTGGCAAGTGTAAACCTGGATCAAAAAATATCGGGGATTTCTTTTCTGGATGTATCGACCGGCGAGTTTTATCTCGCTCAGGGTTCAATAGAGTATATAGACAAACTCATTCAGACCTTTCGCCCCAGCGAGATCATCGTACAAAAGAATAAGCGTCAGAAATTCTGTGAATTATTCGGTAACAAATATTACATCAACACTTTTGAGGATTGGGTCTTTACTTCTGATTTTGCTAATGATATCCTCCGGAAACATTTTCAGACAACTTCCCTGAAAGGTTTCGGGGTCAGCAACATGGAACCTGCCGTGATCGCTGCAGGGGCAGCGATGCATTATCTTGCAGAAACCCAGCATGACCGGGTAAGCCACATAACCAAACTCTCACGGATAGAGGAAGATCATTATGTCTGGCTCGATCGTTTTACAATAAGGAACCTCGAACTGTTGAACTCATCGAATGAAAATGCGGCAACCCTTCTTAGCACTCTCGATCATACTGTCTCGCCAATGGGTTCGCGACTCCTGAAACGATGGATCATCCTTCCCCTCAAAGACCATCTGCCGATAGAGGAAAGACTGGATATGGTTACCTGGTTCATGGCCAATCCGGATACCCGTGACCTCATCCGTCAGAATATCCAGCGCATTGGAGATCTGGAACGCCTCATTTCAAAGGTCTCTGTCGGAAAGATCCTCCCTCGGGAAATGGTGCATCTGGCCAGGGTGCTCGATTGCATCGGAATCATGAAGAATGCCTGTGAATCCTCCGGCAATGAAGGGATGAAAAAGATCGGCGAACAATTTAATGTTTGTCAGCTTGTCAGGGAAAAGATTGAAAAAGAGATCCAGCCCGACCCTCCCACACTCGTTTCAAAAGGAAATATAATCAGGGAAGGCGTTTCTGAGGAACTTGATGAATTGCGCAAGCTGGCATATTCCGGAAAAGATTACCTGGTAACGATCAGGCAGCGTGAAATAGAACGAACAGGGATCTCTTCGTTGAAGATCGGATACACTAATGTTTTCGGTTATTATCTTGAGGTCACGAATGCACATAAAGACAAGGTCCCGCCCGAATGGTCAAGAAAACAAACACTGGTGAATGCAGAACGGTACATCACCGGGGAGCTAAAAGAATATGAAGAAAAAATTCTCGGCGCTGAGGAGAAGATCCTTGCCCTGGAGACCCGTATTTTCGAAAACCTGGTTTTATTCCTTAATGATTATATCCGCCCAA
>CAZUYY010000527.1:0-2498 GCA_964624935.1 uncultured Prolixibacteraceae bacterium | reverse complement strand
ATATCCCTTCCCTGCAAACTCGTACATTGCGGCCAGCGTCAACTCTCTGTTATTCAGTCTAAGCCTGAGGTTGAAGTCGGCATACACTTTTTGCCTGTCGATGAATGGAGCAATAATTCCGATAGTCTTTCTCATAAGGAATTGTATCTTCCAAAATCCTTATTAAGTCTCAAAGTTACTGATTTTTCTCCAGTTCTTCCTTGATTTTCCTGCTGATAATACCCACTCCAGCAGGGTTAATATGATCGGCATTAAAAAAGTATTCAGGTTTTTCGTGGAATTCGTTTCTGTAATCAAAAACCTTGAAATCATTGCAATGATTTCGTGTAAGATCAATAATTTCGTGATCCAGTTTATCCAGGTCAATTAACTTTCGTGCATATTTTAAATATTCATCTGTCATGGGCATTCGTAATAAAATGAGGTGAATATTATATTGTTTGCATAAGTCGAGTATTTTCAGATAGTATCTCGTTTCCCCCAGAACTGATTTTTTAGAATAGCTTGAAAGGTACGCAGTCGCGATTTCAAAGCCTATCGCTTCGCGATTGGATTCTTTCGCAAAGTTCAAATAATTTCTGGCCAGAATGTAACCGTTCTTTATTTGAGTTAGGTCTGCATTAAAGAATTGAATTGACATTAAAATATATCTGTAATTTCCCGCATAGGAAAAAAAGTTGCCCGTGAACCAATTCACAAAGTAGTCAGCGTTGTGATAATCACGCGCCAGCTCAAAATAATTCAGATATTTTCGCCAATATCCGTCGAAAGACAGTTCAGTTTCTGCTCTTGGACTAAAGTTCACGGGATCAATGGAGAGTAATATGTTTTCCGGTCTTTTGTTTGTCTTTTCGAGGATATATTTTAATTTGTAGTAAGTCTGTGTGTAAATTTCCTTTGGCATTATATAACAAAAACCATTTCCCAGGACTGCCGGGCTGACCCTGTTATGTGAATTACCCAGCATCAGGTATGTCAGGGGACCCGTATAGGCGTTGAATTGCTCGTCCTGCGTCCGGGCCAATCGGAAATAGTACATCCAGTGATTATATGCTTCATTCAGTAAGGTATTTATCGCTAAAACCAGGATAATAAAAACACCCAACTTCTGAAAAAACAGCTTATTCCGGTTCATGCTTAAAATTGAAAATAGAAAAACTTCTGACTTGAGAAAATACCAAAGACAAGTATGAAAAACAACATGAAAAGGTAAGCTGAATACCTTATGTTGATTGGTTTGCTCATAAATTTCAATGCAAAGGACTTTACTGCAATCAGATATTCGAACAAAAGCATAAAGATAATCATTAAAATGCCCAATAAAAGGTCGCCATTATTTTTCAGTAATGGCAATAATATTGCTTTGTCGGTATGGCTGAAATCAGTCAGGTTTCTGATCATCAGAAAAGAATCATTGAGTGTATGTGGACCGAGAAAAAATGCAGAAGAACATACTAATAAAAAAGTAGCAGTTATATTCAGCCCTCTTAACAATCGGGGAACTTTTATTAAACCACTGATACGGTTTAAATACAACATGAGCGGCTTGAAAATTCTCGCCAATACCATATAGGTCCCATGAAGAAATCCAAAAATGATAAAATTCCAATAAGGACCATGCCAGAAACCGACAAGCATAAATGTGAGTAAAAGGTTGAGATTGAGCCGCCAGTTAACTATTTTGCCATGATATTTAAAAGGCAGTGAGAAATAAACATAATCACGCAACCAGGAAGTTAGGGAGATATGCCACCGGCTCCAAAATTCAGAAATAGATTGTGAGCTAAAAGGCCGGTTGAAATTTGGACTGAGTTTGAATCCCATTAATCTGGCCGATCCTATGGCTATATCAGTATAACCTGAAAAATCAGCATATATCTGCATAAACAGGAGAATAATTGCTAATCCTATTTCAGGGCCATGGAAATACCCGATATCATTATAGACCGGTTGTACAAAAATTGCCAGGCGATCTGCAATAACAATTTTCTTAAACATGCCCCAAAGGATCAAACGAAGGCCACTTGTAAACAATTGGGGGTCAAAATCATGTTTGATATGAAACTGAGGGATCAGCCTGCGGCCCCGTTCAATAGGGCCGGCAAGTACGAGTGGGAAAAAAGAGACAAATAAGGCATAGATCCCTAAATTTTTTTCAGGCTTGATTATTCCCCTGTAAACATCAATGGTGTAACCCATCGTTTGGAACGTATAAAAGGAGATACCAATTGGTAAAAGGATAGCATAGTAAGGGATAATGTTATTTTTACCTGAGAACCGGGCAATCTGATTGATAATATCCGTCAGAAACCCGAGATATTTAAAGAACACCAGCATGGCCAGGTTTATGACTATAGATAAAACCAGGTATTTAAGCCGTTGTTTTTTCTGGGGAAGTTTTCCCATCTGCAATGCTGCAAGATAGGTAACAATGGTAGCACTCATTAAAACCAGAACGAATTCAACCCGCCAGAGGAGATAAAAGAAATAACTGGCTG
>CAZUYY010000526.1:0-2503 GCA_964624935.1 uncultured Prolixibacteraceae bacterium | reverse complement strand
AAAGTTGGCATTGTTGATGTTTCAATAATCACAAAGTCGGTTGAAGGGTCAGGGTATATGTTTAATGTGTTGAGGTTAGAAGACAAATCTGGAAAACCTAAAGGATAACCGCCACCATCAGTTGTTTTTAAAATAGTACCTTGTTCACCAACAACATAACCTGTATCTCTATTGACAAAGTAAACTGAATTTAACCAGTTAGTGGTTCCGCTTGATAAGGTTGACCAGGTTGTGCCTGCATTTATGGTTCTTAATATTGTTCCTTTCTCTCCTACAGCAAAACCTGTATCGCTATTTGGGAAAAAAACTTCATTTAATGGCATAGTCAATCCACTTGTTATAGTATCCCAGGTTATGCCTCCGTTAATAGTTTTCAGAATCCATGCACTCGCTAAAACATAACCCGTATTGGCATCGGTAAAGAAAATTGAATAAAAAGGTAAAAAACCATTTATTCCGTTCAATGATACAGTCCAATTAGAACCACCATCGATGGTCTTTAAAATGGTATTACCAGGGGAAAAAAGTTGACCATTACCTATAACATAACCCGTGTCAGCATTAATAAAGTACATTGATGGTAACCAATCAGTCGTTCCACTCGATTCAGTAATCCAGGTACTACCACTATTAATTGTTTTTAATATGGTGCCAGAATCTCCAATTGCATAACCAATATTTGTACTGGGAAAGCATACAGAATATAAAGGAACAGATGTCCCGCTCGATAAAGAGACCCAGGTTAAACCTGCATTAATGGTTTTTAATATGGTTCCAAAGTCACCTGCAGCATAACCCGTATTTGCGTCCGTAAAGTAAACGGAAGTTAACTCATTCATTGTCCCACTTGATTCTATAATCCAATTTGTTCCTCCATTGATGGTTTTTAAGATGGTTCCAGAGTCACCTGCTACATAACCTATATTTGCGTTTATAAAGTAAACTGATGATAAAATATGTTCTGTTCCACTCGATAAAGAATCCCATTGTGCAGAAGCCGAAAATGGAAGAATAAATGCTAAAATGTAGAGCAGCTTTTTCATATGATATTTGTTTTAAAAACGGTTTTGGCTCTTACTGTTTCACAACCTTCTCCACTTCCACCGTCTTATCTTTAGTCAACTGCACAAAATAAACGCCGCTGGGCAGATTGCTTATGTCTATTTGAGTTTTGGGTTCCGTAATCTGGCGTGTAATGAGTTCCTGTCCCTCGATATCGACAATTGTAAGATTGCCGCCTTGTGTCATACCAGATAGTTCTACCGTTATTTTATCTGTGGCTGGATTAGGATACAGCGAAAACTTTGATTCTTTTGACTCATTTATGCCGACATAGACGGAATCATATTTCATCACAGTTGCTTTCCCGGAATATGCCCAGTCTACATAAGCCACATTAGGCTCTCCAGATAGGCTGAAGGCAAGGCTCTCGGAAAGAGCTGATCCTGCCGAGAAACCAGCGCTTCCAACATTTATCCAATTGGTTCCATCAAATTTCATTACTGTTGCCTTATAAGAATTTCTATAATCTTCATATGCAACATAAGGTTGCCCTGCTGGGCTGAATGCAAGGTTTATACAATCAGCCTCTCCTGCCGAGAAACCTTCATCTCCGACAAATACCCAATTTGTTCCATTAAATTTCCTGACCGTTGCTCTCCCTAATTCACCACCATCATTATAAGCTACATATGGTAAACTATCCAGGGGACTAAAAGCAAGACTGGTATAAACAGCATTATATAATGAAAAACCCTCGCTTCCAACATAAACCCAATTAGCTCCATTATATGTCATTACGGACGCCATACCAAGACCACCATTTTCACCATATGCTAAATATAGCTGACCTGAAGGACTAAAACCGAGACTCTCAAAGTATGCTTTTGGTGCCGTGAAACCAGCATTTCCGACATCCAACCAGCTTGTTCCATTAAACATCTTAACTGTGGCTTTTTGGTTATTAGCCCAATCCGGATAAGCAACATAAGGCACTCCTGATGGACTTATTGCAAGGGTTAAATATAAGGCATTAATTGCTGAAAAATCAGCATCTCCCACATTCACCCAGTTGTTTCCATCAAATTTCATTACGGTGGCTTTTGCAGAATCTCCATAATCCGCAAACGCTACATACGGTGTGCCAGATGGACTTATTGCAATGCTTGTAAATTGAGTTTCGCCCGTTGAGAAATCAGCGTTTCCAACATTTAACCAGTTGGTTCCATCAAATTTCATTACCGTTGCTTTATAAGAATTTGCAGAATCACCGAATGCGACATAGGGTTGAGCATTTATTGGGTTGAAAGCAAGGCTTGTGTACCAGGTTGCTCCGGAAGAAAAACCTGCATTCCCGACATCCTTCCATGCATAATCCATCGGAGAATATTTGTACCAAGGTTCTTGAACGAAGGCAACAACTGGAAACAAGAAAAGGAAAATGTAGAATAGTTTTTTCATAATTCTTCACTTTAAAAACCGGTGTCTCATTGAAAATGAATGG
>CAZUYY010000525.1:0-2505 GCA_964624935.1 uncultured Prolixibacteraceae bacterium | reverse complement strand
ACAGGCTTTAATTTTGACGTTGAGATTCGCTTTGGAGCAGGGGCTTTTGTCTGCGGCGAGGAAACTGCATTGATCCATTCGATGGAAGGATTGCGCGGGGAACCGACAGTAAAACCCCCCTTCCCTTCTGAATCAGGGTATCTGGGGAAGCCCTCGAATGTGAATAACGTTGAGACCTATGCCAGCGTACCGGTCATTATCAACAAAGGTCCTGAATGGTTCGCTTCCATCGGTTCGGATAAATCAAAAGGCACCAAGGTCTTTGCACTGGCAGGAAAGATCAACAATGTAGGACTGATCGAAGTCCCCATGGGGATCACACTCCGTGAAGTCATCTTCGAGATCGGCGGCGGTATCAAAGACAATAAGAAATTCAAAGCCGTGCAGACAGGTGGTCCCTCAGGCGGCTGCCTTACCGAGAAGCATCTTGATACTCCGATTGATTACGACAACCTGGTCGCAGCCGGCTCTATGATGGGCTCGGGAGGAATGATCGTGATGGATGAAGACAACTGTATGGTCTCCATTGCAAAATTCTATCTCGACTTCACCGTTGAAGAATCCTGCGGAAAATGCTCCCCCTGCCGCATCGGGAATAAAAGGCTTTCTGAATTGCTTGATA
Source organism: uncultured Prolixibacteraceae bacterium (assembly GCA_964624935.1). Classification (GTDB taxonomy): domain Bacteria; phylum Bacteroidota; class Bacteroidia; order Bacteroidales; family FEN-979; genus FEN-979. The sequence goes on along the minus strand of CAZUYY010000525.1, from coordinate 1,883 downwards.
GGATCACAAAGGGAAACGGCACCGTCGAAGACCTTGACAAACTGAGGAACCTCGGCACGGTGATAAAAGACACCTCCCTCTGTGGATTAGGCCAGTCCTCTCCGAATCCGGTGCTTTCGACCATTGATAATTTTTACGACGAGTACTATGAACACGTGACTGCAAAAACATGTCGTTCACATGTCTGCAAGTCACTGATGAATTACATCATCGACCCCGAAAAATGCATCGGGTGTACCCTCTGCGCAAGGAATTGTCCTGTTAACGCCATTACGGGCGAACGGAAGCAGGCTCATTACATTGATCCTGAAAAATGCATCAAATGCGGCGCCTGTATGGAAAAATGCAAATTCGGTGCAATTTTCATTAATTAATGAGGACGGACAACATGGAAATGATAAAACTGACAATAGACGGAAAAACGGTCGAAGCCGCAAAGGATACGACTATTCTGAAGGCAGCAAGGAACGTTGGTATAGATATACCCACTTTGTGTTATTTTGAGCTCAGGGACCTGAACATCGAAAACAAGCCGGGCGGATGCCGCATTTGTGTGGTGGAAGTGAAAGGAAGGAGGAACCTTGCCCCTGCATGTACTACAAAAGTGGAAAACGGAATGGTGGTAAGTACCCATAATATACGGGTTCTGAATGCAAGAAGAACGGTGCTGGAGCTGATCCTGTCCGATCATCCGGCAGAATGTCTGACCTGTGCCAAGAACGGAAATTGCGAGCTTCAGAGCATGGCACAGCAACTCGGTGTCCGTGAGCTTCCTTATACCGGAGAACAATCCACTTATCGCAAGGACACATCCCCTGCGATCATCCGCGACATTGATAAATGCATCATGTGCCGCAGGTGTGAAATGATGTGCAATGAAGTTCAGACGGTAGGCGCGTTATCTGCCGTCAACAGAGGGTTCATGGCAGTAGTGGCCCCGGCATTCGAAATGAATCTCGAGAAATCTACCTGTACCTATTGCGGACAATGTGTATCTGTTTGCCCCACCGGCGCCCTGACCGAAGTTGACCACTCGCGCAATGTCATCAATGCACTTGCCGACCCTGCCAAGACTGTCGTTGTTCAGACAGCGCCTGCCGTCCGGGCTGCATTAGGAGAAGAATTTGGCCTTGCGCCAGGCACCCTCGTAACGGGAAAGATGGCCGCAGCACTCAGACGACTCGGCTTTGACTACGTGTTCGACACCGATTTTGCTGCCGACCTGACTATCATGGAAGAAGGAAGCGAATTACTCGACCGTCTTTCCCGTTACCTCAAGGGTGATAAAACCACCAAGCTGCCTATCCTGACTTCCTGTTGCCCCGGATGGGTCAATTTCTTTGAACATTATTTCCCTGAGCTCAGGGATATCCCGTCAACAGCCAAGTCGCCCCAGCAGATGTTCGGCCCTATTGCCAAGGAATATTTCGCAAAGAAACTGGGGATCGATCGTAAAAACATGATCGTGGTATCGATCATGCCCTGCCTGGCAAAGAAATATGAATGCCAGCGTGAAGAATTTAAAGTAAATGGCGATCCGGATGTGAATTATTCACTCTCCACCCGTGAATTGGCCCAGTTGATCAAAACTGCAAACATCGATTTCAACGAACTGCCGGACGAGGAATTCGATAACCCGCTGGGTGAATCCACCGGGGCCGGCGTCATCTTCGGTACTACCGGCGGGGTGATCGAAGCAGCCTGCCGTACTGCCTATGAACTATACACTGGAAAAAAACTTGACAAAGTTGACTTCAAAGAGCTGAGAGGATTTGAGAACATTCGTCATGCCACGATTGATTTTGACGGATTGCCGGTCAACATCGGCATCGCTCACGGGCTTGGCAATGCCCGTAAGCTTCTGGAAGACATCAAGGAAGGAC
>CAZUYY010000524.1:0-2505 GCA_964624935.1 uncultured Prolixibacteraceae bacterium | reverse complement strand
CCTAATCTTAATGACCCCACCCATGACCTCCTACCCCAAGCGGGATGGAAGAGGTCGAAGGCGGACAAGCGGACGAGCAAACAAGCGGACAGATAGATGAGCGGACTAGCGGACAAGTTAACCGTTGAGTTAGTAAAAAAGTTATTCAGTTATTAGTTATTGATTATTTAATGACTCTTGTAACTCGCCAATTGACACGTTCGCTTGTCCGAACGGCTTCCTATTCAACCTTTTACTCTGTTACTTTGTTACTCTGACACCTTTTGTTATTGCTTAATTTTCTGTATAAAATTTCCTGGCTGGAGTACGTCAGTGAATTTTTTGGGTTAAAATGTTACATGGTTAACCGAAAATTAATATAATAAAAAAAATATTTCTTGACTTGTGTAAAAAAGAGTATTATTTTTGACGCAACATTTAATATATAAATGTACTGGTCTTCAAATCGAAGAACCGGGGCGGGTACCGGAATAAATATAATATGAATAGTTTAAGGTTGTTGGTATTGGATGGAAAGACACGTCTTCTGGAAGATATTCAGAGGATCATGCCGGAAAAGGATGTTTTCACTTTTGGATCCGCGACCGCCAACGATGCCATGCGTGTAATGAATGAATATCCGATTGATATCGTTGTTTTAGAAGTTGAAGATTCTACAAGGCAATGGCAACAATTTATCAAGTTGCTCGACTCCAATCATACCGATGTTGATATTCTCGTTTTGGACAAAACCACCGGGTTGAAACCTTTGAAGTTTGATCGCATCAGCATGGAGAAAATCACCCGGCTTTCCTCTCCTTTTGGTTGGGATGATGTAAGGAAATCAATTGAAAACATGAGTGCCTATGCAGATTTCCAATGCCGGCTCAATCAACTGAACAAGAATTTTGAACAATTTTCCCAGGAAATAATAAAAAAAAGCGGGCTTCAGATTGTTGGCAACAGTAAAGCGATCAAATCTATTGCCAGCCAGATACTGATGGTATCAAGAGCGCCGGACACCTCGGTGCTGATCACCGGTGAAAGCGGCACGGGCAAAGAACTTGTAGCGCGGGGGATCCATACCATAAGCAGACGCAGCAACCAACATTTTTATGCAGTCAATTGTTCAGCTATCCCGGAAAGCTTATTTGAAAGTGAATTTTTTGGTTACAAGAAAGGGGCCTTTACAGGGGCAGCAGAAAAATCGACAGGATGGTTCGAACTTGCAGATAAAGGAACCTTATTTCTGGATGAGATCACAGAACTTCCGATGCCCATGCAGTCGAAATTCCTTCGTGTTCTTGATGACAAGATGATACAGAAGATCGGGTCGCATGAGGAGATCAGGGTAGACGTTCGCATCATTTCCGCATCCAATCAGGAGATTGATAAATTACAAAATGAAATTGTTCTGCGAAAAGATCTTTATCACCGCTTAAACACTTTTCATATCCATGTTCCTCCTTTGCGGGAACGAAAAGAAGATATTCCTGTACTTCTTGATCATTTCATTTCTCAAATCTCAAAGAAGATGAATCAGCATCCAAAGCATGTTTCCGAGAAAGTATTGGAGAAACTGATGTCGTATTCATTCCCGGGTAATGTCAGGGAGCTGCGGAATATGGTGGAATGTGCCGTGATCCTTTGTCAGGAACCCGGGTTAAAACTGAATCATTTTATTTTTGAATCCGAAACAACCTCAGAGTTATTACGTGATCCTTGTCAAGATAAGACCTTTAACCTTGCTGAAATTGAAAAGCAGATAATTTCAGAGGCATTGACCAAGACCCGTTTCGTTAAAACCAAGGCTGCTGCACTTCTGAACATTTCCAGACAGGCACTTGACAGGAAGATTGTCAAATTAGGGATCAAATTATGACCACAAAGCCCCACCCCCTAACCCCCTCCCCCAAGAGGGAGGGGGAATTTGAGATAAAAAAGGTTGTTTGCCCGGAAACGGACAACTGCCCGAAAGTGGGGATTCAAAGAAATGCTATGATAATGGATGATTGCTTTAAGATAATCTTTTTTTTTACCAACAGGCTGTCCGGTTTTGAACCATGGTATTTCTACAGATTTGTTCAAGTACCTTGTGACCTATTGAGAAGAAGTGTTTTATGAATTATGGCACGACCTTTGCGGGGAGCGCAATGAAAAGATAAACCAATAAATGAGAATAAAAATACTTCCGGCAGTTTGCGTTTTTGTTCTGTTTTTTACGTTGCATGGAGTATCCACGAATGCCCCGATAACCACCCTTGCTACCGTTGGGAATGTGTCTTCCGGACCGGTCTCTGTGCCAATAACTGTTATAAACTTTACAGGCATCGGGGCCATTTCGTTGACTTTTGACTTGGAAACAACGTTGCTGACAATGGAAACAAAATCCACCGCGTCGGCCATGTCATAATGGTCAAACTGGCGGCGGAAAGCGCGCATGGTGACGGTGAGGGGAAGTTTGGGGCAGATTTCGCGCAAAATGTCCGTCTGCAAGGACTCAAGCTCTGGCAGGATTTCACGGGC
>CAZUYY010000523.1:0-2506 GCA_964624935.1 uncultured Prolixibacteraceae bacterium | reverse complement strand
AAGCCACTGATCTTAGTGATGCAGTGGATAATCTTTACTATTGGGTGCTTGACTCCATGGTAGGGGATCAGCTTCCTACCAATGACATGATCATCCTTCCCGGTCGATAGGGGAGCATCCCGCCTTCCTTCCTGTTTTTATATCCTGTTTGTTATATATGTAGTATTAATTCATATATCCCTGAAAAATCGGGTGGTGCAATTGCATTTTTCGATAGGGCGGGGCGTGCACTCCGTGAGGTAACCAAAAAAGAAACCCGTTGGCCAGCGCACGGTTTAGCTCGAAATTTTGCTACAAAGTTACCTGCGAATAATTCGCTTTATCCAAAACTACTGCTAATTTAACAATCAGCAGTAGTTTTAGACAAGTTATCCTTTCATCAATTAAAATTATTGTTACATATTTTGGTTATTACTAAAATATATCTATATTTGTAACAAAATTTCAACCCACCATAAATCCAGAGGTCATGGATCAGAATCAGATCATCGGAAGCAATATAAGGCATTTTCGGGAGAGAATGAGTTTAAGTCAGGCCCAATTAGCACTTTATTTGGGTGTTACAAGAGAGGAAGTTAGCTATTTTGAGACAGGAAAACGAACTATACCCACTAAACACTTGTCCAACGTGGCTAGTTTGTTTTGTGTGGATGAGTATGATTTGTACGAGAAAGATCCTGAAATGCATGCTATAAACGTCGCATTGGCGTTCAGAGCCGATACCGTTTCTCCGGAAGATCTTCCTTTGATTGCCAACTTTCAGAAGATTGTCCTTAATTATATCAACATGAAAAAAAAATTGAGCAATGAATAGCTTGGTCATTGAGAAGAAAGCGAATGAATTCCGTTCGTCTTATGGATTAGGCTTATCTGATCCGATAAATATTCGCAGTCTTCTTACAAGGTTGAACGTAATTACAGTATTCAAGCCCCTCAGGGAAAAATTTGGAGGTATGGCTATCAAGGTGAATCATAACTCTGAAGCCAAACGCTTTATCCTCGTAAACAGCTCCCGAACTGTAGGGAACCAAAATTTTACGATCGCTCATGAATGCTACCATCTTTTCATTCAAAAAGAATTTACTTTCAGCATAAGTCCGGTCGGCTCTTTTGATACCAGGAGCGGCGAAGAGTATAATGCCGATTTGTTTGCAGCGATTTTCCTATTACCGGAAACCGGGGTAAAATCATTGATACCCGATGCGGAGTTGAGCAGGAATAAGATCACACTGAGAACGATCATCAAAATAGAGCAATACTTCGGAACATCCAGGCAAGCTTTATTATTCCGCTTAAAGCAAATGTCAATCATTGATCATGATCAGTATGATCTTTACTCGACAAATGTTAAAAGGAGTGCCATTGAACACGGATTTGCAATAGATCTCTATGAACCAGGTAATGATGATCTGGTTTTGGGTGATTACGGTTCTTTAGCCCGAGAACTCTTTGATAAAGAAATGATTTCGGAATCACACTACTTCTCATTGCTGATTGATCTTGGGATGAATGTAGAGGAAATCGAAGATCTGCAAAATACAACTCATGAATAGAAGTATACTCATTGATTCTGATGTTATCTCTCATTTTATCTCCGGCGGGATGCTTACTTTACTTCCGGATATTTTCCCTGAAAACAAGATTCTTTTGCTCGATAAAGTTTATGAGGAATTGGAACGATATGGCCGGAGAAAACCCTTTATCGATCTTATGATATCAAAAGGTTCGTTCGAACTGTTCCTTTTCCCAGAAGATGATCAGGATATTAAGAAAGAATATGCCTATATTATGAAGAGCCTGTTTAAGGGAAATGGTGAGAGTGCTTGCATGGCAGTAGCAAGGTTTCATAATGAGATCATAGGAAGTAGTAACCTAAAGGATATAAGACAATATTGTAACCTGCACTCCATTGATTATCTTACCACTATGGACTTTCTTTGTGCCGCATTAAAATGTGGACTCTTGAGCTCTAAAGAATGCAATGATTTCATTTCAAAGGTAATTCGAGCCGGAAGTAAGTTACCTGTTATCCGGATGAAAGACCATAAGTGCAGGGACCTAGGGTTTGTGTCTCGGAATGCAAAGCCCTTATAAACCGATTGTACCTCCCCTAATCCTTTCCTGAGCAATTGAAATTCACAAAGGTATGCTCGTGAAAATATTTTTCACTAAGCACGACCTCCTTCCGGAATAGTCGCCTTCCAGGTTCATTCAGATTCTTCCTGGTAGAACAATCTGACCTGAATGCTTGCTTAAAATTTTCACTACGCATGATTGGACGGGTAAATTTCATTTACTCACCATCGGCCAACCGGCTGATTAAAACCAATCATCCTATCAAAAGAGCTTATACGACTACCAATTTCGTCATGGAAAATGGCGAACATAGTGAAAACCGGATCCCGATGCGACTTTGGGCACAAGATGACCTGCCAAGCCAGAAACTTTTGCTTAAAGGCACTGGGACTCTCTCCGACGCTGAACTTCTAAGTATTATTATTGGATC
>CAZUYY010000522.1:0-2507 GCA_964624935.1 uncultured Prolixibacteraceae bacterium | reverse complement strand
GACTAAAGTCCGGTTTTATATGTATCCTTATACCCCCGCGCTAAAGCGCAGGGTAATTCATTTTCGTCTTAGCACATCAAAAAACGAATTAGCCTCCAACTTTCCCTCTGACTTTAAAAATCATTAATCAGTATTCGATTATTCAAAAAACTTCAAAACTCAGAATTCCTTAATCCAATCTGTCTTTAACCACAATGTTCACAAAGAATGCACAAAGTTTACAAAGGAAACTACAAACTGGTAACTGTGTGACTTTGATTTTTTTGAATTTTACGTCAAGCGTCCCCCTTTCCCCCCACTTAACTAAACTCCATCAGTATCTGCGACTTCGGAAAAGATTCTCCCGCCTTGACATAGATCTTCTTAATACGACCATCAATTGGAGCGGTTAGAATGTTATTCATCTTCATTGCCTGGAAAGAGAGCAGAGGTTCTCCCTTTTTAACATGATGGCTTTCTTTAACATAAACCTTCACAATAGTCCCCGGAATAAAAGCGAAAACTTTTTTAGGATCAGGAGCAACATATTGTTTCCTGTTCATGAACTTCTTGGTAAAGGTCGTCAGATAATGCCCTTCCTCGAAATTAAACACCTGGTACTCAGGCTCCCGGTTCTCAATGTCCATAGTTGCTTTTTTGATGATTGTATTAAAAGTCATTCGACACTTCTCACCTCTCACTTCTCCCCTCCCTCTTGGGGGAGGGGTCGGGGGTGGGGTTCTTTCTCCCCTCCCTCTTGGGGGAGGGGACGGGGGTGGGGCTCTTAATCACCCTTTAAAATGGTGGTATCCCATGTTTCTTCTTCGGCCTTGCCTCACCCTTGTTCACAGCTATGTTGAGCGAATGGATTAGAAAATCACGCGTCTCCGAAGGCAGGATCACAGCGTCAACATAACCATAGGCTGCTGCTACGTAAGGGTTTGCAAATTTATTACGGTACTCCTCGATAAGTTTTTTACGGGTCTCTTCGGGATTCTCCGAAGCTTTGATTTCATTCCTGAAAATAATATTGGCAGCTCCCTCAGGCCCCATGACTGCAATTTCAGCCGTAGGCCAGGCAAATACAAAATCGGCCTTTAAGTGATGAGAACACATGGCGATATATCCACCCCCATAAGCCTTACGGAGAATCACGGTCAGTTTTGGAACAGTAGCTTCAGAATAGGCATAAAGTACTTTAGCCCCGTGACGGATAACCCCGGCATATTCCTGATCAACGCCCGGAAGATAACCGGGAAGGTCAACAAAGGTTACAAGCGGGATATTAAAAGCATCACAGAAACGGATAAAACGGGCGGCTTTGTCTGATGAATCAACATCGAGCACACCTGCGAGTACCATTGGTTGGTTGGCAACAAACCCAACAGTCTGACCATCAAGCCGTGCAAAACCTACCACGATATTGGCCGCAAAGAATTCATGAACTTCAAAGAAATCAGAGTCATCGCAGATGGCTTTGATGATATCCCTGACATCGTACGACTGCATCTGGTCGACAGGGAAGATCTGGTCGATCTTATACTGCCTTGATTTCGGGGCTTTCTTTGGAAAGGCCTCCGCTTTTTTTTCGTTGTTCCACGGAATGAAGCTGACCAGTTTCTTGATCTGTTCGAAACATTCTTTTTCACTCTCCGCAAAGAAATGAGCATTTCCGGTGATCTCAGCATGAACCCGTGCACCCCCAAGGTCTTCCATTGAGATCTCTTCACCAAGAACAGTCTTGATTACTTCAGGCCCGGTAATGAACATCTTCGAGATCTTATCCACCACAAAAACAAAGTCCGTCAGCGCCGGTGAGTAAACTGCTCCCCCGGCACAAGGACCAAGGATCACGGAGATTTGAGGAATAACGCCGGACGCCTGGGTGTTACGGTAAAAGATCTCACCATAACCGGCCAGTGAGTTCACTCCTTCCTGAATACGTGCACCCCCGGAATCATTGATCCCGATAAGTGGCACTTTCATCTTCATCGCCTGGTCCATGATCTTGCCTATCTTCTTGGCATGCATATATCCCAGAGAGCCTCCCGCTACAGTAAAATCTTGTGCAAAAACACAAACAGGATAAGAATTAATAGATCCGGTACCTGTGATGACGCCATCGCCCGGTAGAAACTTTTTGTCCATATCAAAATCAACCCCTGCATGTTTGACAAAAAGATCGTATTCATGGAACGAATCCGCATCGAGCAATTCAACGATCCGCTCCCGTGCAGTCATCTTGCCGGAAGCCTTTTGTTTTTCGGTGGCCTGTTCACCGCCACCCTTGATTGCTTCCTGCATTCGTCTTTTCAGGTCATTTCTCTTTTGACGTAAACTCATAGTGGGGTTTTTCGAAAACGTGCAAAGGTAGTATCAATTTACTTAATTAGCAAATCAGGTGTTAGGTTATGGGTATTGGGCATTAGGTATTGGATTTTTCATTTTGCACTTTTGAATTCCGATCTTACTTCAAAAATCGTTGATCAATATTCGATTATTCAATTGCACTTTCTCCCCTCCCTCTT
>CAZUYY010000521.1:0-2519 GCA_964624935.1 uncultured Prolixibacteraceae bacterium | reverse complement strand
TTTCCCTCCCCTTATCACATCCATCTCATAGATCACTTCGGGACAGACTTTGTCAACAGTAGGAATAATGTTTTTAATGCTTACTGCATCCAGTAAAGTCAATCCCGGTGAGAATTTTTTTGCTTCTTTGGATTCTGAATCATCCTTGGTTTGCGTTTGTGAGGAATTATCACTTTTTGCAGAAGTTTTATTCTTCTCAGTTTTAAAAGAGATCACGATATTATTGACGCCTACCAGCTTCATTTGGTCGAGGATCTCCTTTTGTGCTCCTCTGCCGATTGCCATCATGGCAATTACGGCAGCTACTCCAAAAATAATCCCCAATGCTGTGAGCATGGAACGGAATTTATTAATAAAAACTGCTTCCCATGCAATGTTAAGAATATAGATATAGCGTTCGAACACGGTGGCCGAATTTAACGGGAAGACCCTTGTTTGATCATCTTGCTTGTATTCTTTCCTTCCGGCTTTATTTTTTTCAGCAGTGGGGAAGTTATTCCATATTTTTTCAGTTCTTCAGGTTGAAGCTGTGCCAGTTTCATTTTATCTGCATTCTCTGGCGGAAGAAGCAACAATTCATCATTCACCTTAACGCCGGCTTTCATGACGATCTCATTGTCATTGCTTTCCCCGGTGATCACTTGTTGCTTTATGATCCGCCCCCCATCTTTCCTGAATACGTAAGATAAGCTGTCAGTACTTACAACAGTCTCGATCGGCGCGTACAGCACATTTTCTATGGTAGCAGTGACGATTGTGTTCTTTGACGTCATTGATGGCCTTAGAATGGAATCAAATTCGTTGATCAGGATATTAACTTCAAAAACCTTTGCATTTGAATTTGGGAGTTGCTCACCCACGTTGGCAACGGATGTTACTTTACCTGTAAATTTTTTATCCGGGAAAGCATCAATCCCGATTCGGACTTCCTGGCCGACCTTGACCTTGCTGATATCGATCTCATTGACATAGGTGCGGGAAACCATTTTCGAGAGATCTGGCAGTTCAGCCACCGTGAAGTCCCCCCAGGTATCGACAGTTGAACCTTCCTGCTGACGTCCATTCCAGCTCCGGGTATAGATTACCATGCCTTTTTTTGGTGCAAAGATGTTGAACTGTTTGATCTTGTCCTCCATCTGTTCAAGTTTTCGCTGTGCCTGGGTATAGGTTGAATTGGCATCATCCAGATTTGCCAGTTCTTTCCTGTATTGAAGGGAATAACTTTTTTCTGCCTGATCCAATGCCCTTTCTGCCTTCTCAACTTCGATATCTGCCTGTCTGCGGGTTGCGGGAGGTTCATAGATAGATTGATCCTTTATTGTTTTTTTCTGTTCAAGATCATATTTCAAATTTATCTGGTCATCGCGAAGATGGCGTAAGTTGAGGGAACTGTCGAGCTGGCGCTGGGTAAGCTGGGTTAAGGCTTTATCCCGGTTTGTCTCTATTTCCTTCATCTTGGACGTTATTTCACTTTGATCCAAGGCAGCAACGAATTCTCCGGAATCAACTTTTGTCCCTTCCTGTACAAGTTTCAGGATTTTGACGGAATAGATCTGCATTTGTGGAAGACCCTGAGGCCCACGGATCTTTTCTGAAGATTTTGCAAATAATTCACCAGTCGTCGTGACCTCAATAGGGAAGCTGCCTTTCTTTACCCTGACAGTAATCTGTTGACTCTTATCATTCCTTGAGAAAATAAAATAGGCCACAATAGCAAGAACAAATATACCTGCTATAATGTAACCAATTTTTTTCTGCTTCATAAAGAGTTTTTTTGGGGAATACTAAATATCGATTTTTGCATACTTTGCATTACGCTCAATGAATTCACGACGTAAGGGAACATCATCCCCCATAAGCATCGAAAAGATACGGTCCGCTTCAGAACCGTTTTCGATGGTTACCTGTCTTAATGTACGGAACTCGGGGTTCATCGTGGTATCCCACAACTGTTCCGAGTTCATTTCACCAAGACCTTTGTACCGCTGAATATGAACACTGCTTTCTTTTCCGTTGGATGTAAGTTCCTGCACGATCTGGGCACGTTCCTCATCAGTCCAGCAATACCTTGCGGTTTGACCTTTTTTTATCAGGTACAATGGCGGAGTTGCAATATAAACATGTCCGTTTTCAATCAGTTCTTTCATGTACCTGAAAAAGAATGTCAAAATCAAGGTAGAGATATGACTGCCATCCACATCGGCATCCGTCATTATGATTATTTTATGATAACGCAGTTTTTCCAGGTTTAGTGCTTTGCTGTCTTCTTCGGTTCCGATAGTCACTCCAAGGGCTGTAAAAATGTTCTTGATTTCCTCACTGTCGAAAACTTTATATTGCATGGCTTTTTCAACATTCAGGATCTTTCCGCGAAGTGGAAGGATAGCCTGGAATTTACGGTCACGACCTTGTTTTGCAGTGCCTCCTGCAGAATCACCCTCTACGAGGTAAATCTCGCAAAGGCTTGGGTCTCGTTCGGAACAATCGGTAAGTTTGCCGGGAAGGCCCGATCCTCCAAG
>CAZUYY010000520.1:0-2523 GCA_964624935.1 uncultured Prolixibacteraceae bacterium | reverse complement strand
CAATTTCTTTTTTTACACCTTTAACCACTTCTGAAGGATTTTCCCCTTTCCGCATGACAACAATGCATTCAACTACATCATCCTGATCTGTGACAGTACGTTTTCCATTAGAACCAATAGAAGCGTCACTTCTGGTTATCCAACCAAGGCGTGGTAAATTGGATATCTCCACTGTCGCTACATCTTTCACCAAAAGAGGCACACCATTGTTATTCTGAATAACTATATTATTTATTTCATTCACGTCATTGATGAGACCTATTCCGCGAACAGCGTAAGCTTCATCGTTCTCAATTAACATATCTCCACCAATGTTAATATTGGTATTTTGAACCGCAGTAAAGACATCCAGAGGAGTAAGCCCCATCGATGTGAGCTTACCGGGATTTACTTTAATTTCATATGTTTTTGTCTTTCCGCCAAAGCTGTTAAGATCGCCTACCCCGGGCACTGCCCTGAGCCGGCGGTCAATCACCCAGTCCTGTATTCTTTTAAGCTCCCTGACATCGCGGAAAGAACTTTTTAAAGTATACCGGAAAATTTCCCCTGTAGGGCCCGTTGGGGGTTGAATTGCAGGAATTATTCCAGATGGGAGGGTTGCATTATTTATAAGGCTCATTACCTGCATTCTTGCCTGGGGATCTTTTACACCATCTTCAAAAATTATCTTCACATATGATAACCCGAAGATACTCGTCGAGCGGAGGCTTGTTTTTTGCTGTACCGGGTTAAGGGCAATTTCTATAGGGATGGTTATGTGTTTTTCCACCTCTTCGGCACTTCTGCCGGGCCATTGAGTTATAACATCTATTTCGGTATTTGTAACATCGGGGAATGCTTCTATCGGCATATCCCTAAATGTGATTATTCCCGTAATTATCAGAACGCCTAAAGCAAACAAGATAAAATATTTGTTTGTTAATGAAAAAGCTATTATGTATTTTAAAACCTTAGTCATCAGATTAGCTTATATTTTCGTTAATTATTCAACTCACTATAAATTTGAAGAGCAAGTGTTGCAATAATTCTATCTCCTTCATGAACACCTGAACTAAGGTAAGTTTTATCGCCCAACGTGTTTAACACCTCAACCGGTGTTATATCTGCCTTACCATTTCCTTTATAATTCAGAACATAGTACCGGCTGCGATCGAAAACCAGCGCTTTACTTGGTACGCAAAGAGCTTCCCGGCCTTCAGGATTTGACACCATTACGCTGGCATACATTTGTGGTTTCAGAATATAATCGGGGTTTTGTAAAACCACACGGACTTTAATTACTTTGCTGGTTGGATCAAGTACATTGAGTACTTTATCGACTTTCCCTATAAAAGCCTTGTCGGGCAAGGATAATATTCTTACTTCAGCATTATCGCCGATATGAACTTTCTCAATATTAGCTTCATATACATTTGCCTGTACCCATACCTCTTTCAGATCAGATATTGTAAAGAGATTTGTGTTATTATCGGAACGCACAGATGTATTGTTTGTGATATTTTTCTGAACTATAAAGCCGTTGATCGGTGATTTTATAATATAATCGCCTTTTTCACTATTACCATTAATTTTAAGTACCTTCTTTGCTGTTTCCAGTTGTGATTCTGCCTGGGAATAAGACACCTGAGCATTTGTAACATCCAATATAGAAGCGAGTCCGCTTTTATATAAGTCATTGATGACATCCATCTGTTTTTTTGCTGCTGTCACATTCGTTTCAGCAATTAATAAATTATTGCTGTAGCCTGCCATCTCGCTGCTTTTTACAACAGCCAGTATCTGGCCTGCAGTTACATAATCTCCCAGTTGGACCTTTATATCCTGAACATTACCGCTAACTAAAGAAAAAATATTTACCTGCTTATCCTGGTCAAAATCTACAATACCGGTTAGTTTTAAAGCATCAACCAAAGGACATTTTTTAACAGTATCAATTTCCAGAGAACGTAATAAAGTGTCAGGAATGATATATTTTTCTTTTTCATCTGTTTGTGCTGTGTTTCCTCCACAACCTTGTACAAATATTGCAACCACAAATAAGAATTCTGCTAATCTGATCCTAATGTTCTTCTTAAATAATTTTCTTTTAGATTTAGTGATCATATAGTTTGATGTTATTTATTGAAAAAATTAGTTCCTGTAAGAAAATTGATGTTTTCAAGCGCATCAACCTTGTTGAAGAGAATCGTATTTAATTGAACAAAATTTTGCTTATATGAATCGTAAAATGTGAGAAAATTCAGAAGGCTGACAGTCCTGTTCAGGTAATGCTCAATCATTTCTTTTGCCAGTTTATTAAAACTGACGGCAAATGCAGGGTCTATTCCTTTATAGAGTTTATCTGCATCTATGGCTTTCTGTAGAGCACGGCTCACCTCTTCTTCCACGGTTTGTTGAGCAAGATGAACTTGAATATTATTGTAATCAATCATTGTGTGTGCATTTTTTATATTCCCCTGGTTACGATTAAAAACCGGAATATCGAAACTTATGCTTAATGCATTGAAATTTGTGATGTAACTA
>CAZUYY010000519.1:0-2530 GCA_964624935.1 uncultured Prolixibacteraceae bacterium | reverse complement strand
GGTATTTTTATTGTCCTGATGGTTCAAATGCCATTGCTCTCGATAACCGTGGAATGGCACATATTGCTTTTGGGTTAGTTCAGGATACCGGAAATTTCTCAGAGAATTTTTACCGTCCATTCACACAAGGAATTGTTTACTGGAATGAACACATGACCCAGCTCAGACAGGATCTAAATCCTGATTCCCTGTTTGTCAAAGGACAATATGTTGCCTGGGTAAAAGACACAAATGTATTTCACCTGGGTTCTAATCTTGTTACATGGGGAACTTCTCTCACTTCTTATCCGGACCTGATAATCGATAACAATAATAAAATTTTCCTTGTATGGGCCGGTGCGACGTCCCTGTTAGACACGAATAACTGGAACATGCGTCATATCTATGGGAGGGATGGATTGATCACTCCCGCAGGAAGTGTAATCTGGCATAATGATACATTGGTTGATATCACAGCCCAATATCATTTTTCTGAATGTATGTACCCCTCAGCCTCACCTACTTCAGACGATTATATTTATATCCTGTTTCAGAAAGATGAGTATGGAGGATCTTATGTAAGGATGGGACAATACTGGGATGGTCAAACCTCTCCTGATAATAACTATATGACACTCATTAAATGGGAAAAACCAGTATGGACTGGTGTAAATGAAAAACAAGAAAAACCAACTTTCTCAGTTAGCCAGAATTTTCCAAACCCGTTTAATGGTTTGACCAAAATCAATGTTTACCTGCAAAATGCAGGTGATCTTTCACTGACAGTCACAAACCTGACAGGACAAACAATAATGAGGCAGGAAAAGACAAATATTTCTCCAGGCGTTACTGAGTTTGTAATTGACGGAAGTCTATTAATCCCCGGAGTTTATTTTTATACTGTGAAGCAGGAAGAGAGATCTATAACTAAAAAAATGGTAGTAGAATGAAAAAGATGCTGGAGAATTAATAATTGAACATAGGCATTGGGTATTAGGTTTTGGGTTTTGGCACATTGAATTTTCACTTCTTGTCTAACGGATGGAAATTAAAAGATTAAATTATTTAGTGCTTTTTAGCGTCTTAGCGTTAGCGATAAAAAAAGTCCTTTAATCAACTGGGAATTGCAGTAGCCGGCCTGTCATTTGAAAAATCGTTTAAAATGAAGTATTATAAAATGGCTTGTTTTTCTTTTTGTCTTCTTGCAGTTATCGGATGCAAAAAGAAAAATGATGCATCAGATAGCTTTAATACCTCATTCCGGGCAATCGTAAATAATGTTTCCACCACTTTTACTGACCTGGGCAATCATTATTGGAGTTGCGCAGCATATCAGGATCCCCATATCAGGGGAACAGATACATCGCTTTTTAGTTTTGAATTGTCTCTTTGTGAGAATTATAAATATGATTCAATATATTGTAACAGCATCTTTGTGAACTTTCTTAATCTGATTCCAAATGATAGTCTGGATAGTACAGATCAAACTCATGACCTGTTTGAACACACTTTTCGTCAGTTATTAAGAGTTGGCGATTTCCCTTATACTTTTAATCCATATAAAAAAAGTGGAATTGTAGTATGCTGGTATGATCACAAGGGTGTGGAATGGGTATCGGGCCAGGTTATTGAAAGTCCATTTCCTCCATTTCCGCCTGACTATTCACATAATAGTTTTAAAGTCATATACAGCCAACCTGTCCCTCCCATCCCCAGTTCGTACACATGGGGACAGGAAGTTGTGATTACATTCAATTGCAGGGTTTATAATTGTTATGGAGATAGCCTGAGTATTGTCAATGCACAGTTGAGCGGCATTTACTCATATAAAAAGCGGAATTCAAACCTTAAAAATGCAGAAATGCAGAATGCAGGAATGAAGGATTTGAAGTTGGGCATTGGTTATTAGGTACTGGGTATTTGCACTTTGCAGTTAACACTTTGCACTTGGCTTTGCAGGCATGGTTGTTCCGATACTGCCATTTATGCCATTATTGCGGGGAAGTATTGAGTGCCTTTTCACCAGGGATATTTGCCGCTATAAGATTGATTAACACTGTGGTTCCAATTCCATCTTTGCTCTGAATTTCCATTTTGCCATTATGGAGTTCAATGATCCTCCTGGCTAATGGCAAACCAATACCGAATCCTTCTTTTTTTTGTACCTTTTCCGACCGGTAAAAAGGTTCGAAAATATTTTTCATTTCAAGGTCGGATATCCCAATACCATGATCTTCTATCCTGATATTAACAAACCCGTCAGCCCGGCTCAATCCAAAATGTACGGAACTTCCTTCAGAATTGTATTTAATGGCGTTATCCAGAATATTGCCAATTGCGACGGAGAGTAATTGTTCATTGCCTTCCACCTGAAACATGTTATCATCTATTCCAAAATCATCCAATGAAAATTCAATCTTATTTTGTTTGAATTTCTGACTTATTCTTTCAAGAAAATCTAATACGAGTTCATCAACCCTTAGTACCTGTTTTGACGGCAGGGTCTGGATTGCTGTTGTTTGGGCAAGAAGAAGAAGCTGATCCACCAATG
>CAZUYY010000518.1:0-2531 GCA_964624935.1 uncultured Prolixibacteraceae bacterium | reverse complement strand
TATAAATGTCGATGAAAAGGGGACTGAAGCAGCCGCTGCAACCGCGGTGGTAATGAAAGCAACAGCTATGCGACCTTCATCGGATCTAAAGGTTTTCAATGCGGATCATCCGTTTATCTTTTGTATAAAAGATAATTCTACCGGCGGTATCCTGTTTATGGGGAAGATCATGAACCCGAGCCTGGGGTTACATTGACCAATTGTACTATTTCCAGATTAGTTTGTTTTAAAAAATTACTAATTTTGGCTTTATAAAATGCCTGCATGTTATTTACTTCACTCATCTTTCTCTATCTTTTTCTTCCTGTTACTCTGTTAGTTGTTTATCTGTCAAAACAGAAATTCTGAAATAGTTTACTTCTCCTTGCAAGCCTCCTGTTTTATGCATGGGCGGGGGTTTCATTTGTGACTATTATCATTGGTTCCATTCTTATCAATTATGTTAGTGGAATCCTTATTGGGAAAGCCGGTTCCCCTGGTCATAGGAAATTCTGGTTCATTGTTGGGATCATCCTGAACATCTTTGGGTTGATAATCTTTAAATACCTCGGTTTTCTTGAAGTTAATTTTAACGTCCTTATCTCTGTTTTTAAATTAAATCCTATACATGTTAATCAGATAATCCTTCCGCTTGGAATCTCCTTTTTCACTTTCAGAGGAATCTGTTATCTGATCACCATTAAACGAAATGAATCTCCACCGAATAAAAACATCATTGATCTTGGTCTTTATCTGAGTTTTTTCCCCACCTTAATTGCAGGGCCCATAGACCGTTACAGGCATATTGAGCCTCAGCTTATTCCGGGGAAAAGCGATGCAACATTGTTTTATTCAGGGGTGAACCGGATTGCTCTTGGATTGGCTAAAAAAGTGATTATTTCAACACCCCTTGGTTATGTTGCCGACCATATTTTCAGCAGTGATATTTCAATCATAAACTTACCACTTGCCTGGCTTGGTGCTGTAAGCTATATGCTTCTGATCTATTATGATTTTTCAGGATATACTGACATGGCAATTGGGATCGGCCGCCTTTTTGGTTTTCAACTTTCTGAGAACTTCAACTTTCCATATATATCAAGATCAATCCGCGATTTCTGGAGACGGTGGCATATTACTTTATCGACCTGGCTGCGCGATTATCTTTTTCTTCCTGTTGCTTATTCCATATCAAGGAAACTTAAAAATGAGAGATACTTCGGATTACGTGTCGATAACCTGATCTATACAATTGCCACGATGATAACTTTTTGTATCTGCGGTTTCTGGCACGGAGCTGCCTGGAATTATATCATCTGGGGAGCTTTTTGGGGATTACTTCTTTTATTGGAAAGAACAAAGTTTGGGAAGAAACTGGATAAAGGTCCTGCAGTTTTTGCACACATTTATACCCTGTTCTTTGTGTTGCTGGCGTGGGTAATATTCCGCTCGCCAGACCTTAACTTTGCTTCAGGGTTTTTGAAGATAATGTTTGGATTCGGAGGATCTAAAATTGAATGGATAAGGTTCTCGGGATATACCGACAGAGAATTCTTAATAATGTTGACGATAGCGGTTTTAGGCTGTACCCCTCTATTTAATCTGGTATTGAAAAAACTGAAAAATTTTATCACAGTAAATAAAGGAGTACTTTCAAAAATTGCATTTCATGGATATTATATCTTTTCGGCTATTTTTATCCTGGTAATCCTCGTCTATTCGACGATGACTATAATTACCGGAACCCTTCAAACATTTATTTATTTCAAATTCTGATGAAACAAATTCTGATACTTATCTATTCAGTAATTATTTCGGCTCTTTTTCTGGCATGGATCAGCGTGCCTTGTACCATCAGGATTTTTAACCTTGTAAAGCAGGATACAATAAGTAAACAGGAAAACCGCATGCTGGCTAAAAAGCCTGAGTTTAATATTGACCTCCTCGATCCCTATCCTGTAACCTATGAAAAGTTCTATAATGATCATTTCCCTTTCCGTAAACTCCTTGCAAATTTCCAGACACGCGAAATCAGACTGAAACTATTAAACAGGCCACCCGATCTCGAAGGACTTTATGTCGGTAAAGACGGTTGGTTATTTACTTTGTATGAACGGCAATATTGGCAAGGGACCAATAAGTATACGAGGGATGATGTGAAAACAATCGCCGGAATACTGCACAAAAGAGCACTTGAGTACAGAGCGCGGGGGATAAAGTTCTATATTATTTCTCCCCCAATGAAAAGCGATGTTTATCCTGAGCAGAATCCTCCATTCTATTACAGGGTAGCGGATTCGGTTATGGAAGATCTGGTTGCCGCCGCTCTGAAAAAGGATACAATCATTAAATTTGTTTGCGGGAAAGATGTACTGCTCCATTGTAAAAACAAAGAGCTACTATATCGGGTTGCAGATAGCCATTGGAATGAAAAAGGCGCCTATTTTGCTTATGCAAATCTTATGGATTTGATTCATAAAGATTTTCCATCGGTGACTCCATTAAAGACATCCCAGTTCACCTTTACCGATACTGTGGTTTCAGAAGGTCTT
>CAZUYY010000517.1:0-2534 GCA_964624935.1 uncultured Prolixibacteraceae bacterium | reverse complement strand
GGTCAAACATCCGGTTCAGACAATCGGCCAACTGATCGATATGCAACTGCTGATCATAGAACATGAGAACAAACTGCTCGAACTGGAAATATAAAATGATTCATCTTCCTTGTCACAGAAGAAATTAGCATTCATCTTCCCTCCTTTCGCCAGTGATTATCCTGACGATCCCTTTGTCAATCTGACAGGTTTTGATGATTGTTTCCGGAAATATCTTTCCCGGGCAGCGGAATTTGCCGATCCTGACCTTATCCAGTTTGAAATTCCCTCCAATACATTCCTGAACGATGAGCTGAAAACACAGTATATATCTTACATTCAGGCTTGTTCATTGGTTGCCTGGTTCAGGCAAAAAGGAATTATCCCGGCATACTGTTCCGGTTACAGCATGGGTATCTATGCAGCTTTGTTCCAGGCAGAGGCGATCTCTTTTCTTGACGGACTCGTGCTTATTCGTCAGGCATTCAATGAGATAAAAAAAGTCATTAAAAAACAGAGTTTTGGGATGTGTACTATAATCGGCTTGAACTGGGACGACCTGGAACAGATGATATATAAGGAAAAGCTAAACCTGAAACTTGCAATTCAGAACAGCGTTTGTTCATTTTCCATTTCCGGCACTGCGGAAGATATTCTCAAAATGAATGAATCTGCTCAAAAAGAAGGTGCATTGAGTACACGTATATTGAATGTTTCTGTCCCCTATCATTCTGTCTTTTTAGAAGATACTGTTGATGGATTCACGGAATTTGTCAGCCAGATGCAATTCCGGAGTCCCAAAATGCCAATAGTCTCCTTAATTGATCAGGAGATCCTGCTGGATGAACATGCATTAAAGGATGAAGCCGTTCGCAACCTGTTTACGCCGCTAAATTGGTATGAAACCCAGTTGTACCTTCAGGAATTAGGTGTGACCCGGTTTGTGGAATGTGGCTCGGGAAAAGGAATTGTTAAGAATGCAAGATTCATAGAGGGAGATGCCGTATTTTTAACAGCCAATGCATATTCAGCTTTCAGAAATGACCCCACCCCCGACCCCTCCCCCAAGAGGGAGGGGAGTTGAGATAGTATCGCATAAATAAGTAATCGAATCGATCAACAAGGTTTGTAGTAAGATTAAAATTAGTTTTCGGAGTAGAGTCACATTATGAATAATCAATTATGAATAAAGAGGAAATAGTTCAGTTTATGAATGAAAATCCGGCATTTTCACTCGCTACTTCAGATGGTAATATTCCACATGTTCGTACGCTTCTCCTGCATAAAGCGGATGAAACCGGCATTTATTTCATGGTAGGTAAGTTCAAGGATGTTTATCGCCAACTCATTGTCAATCCTTATGTGGAGCTTTGCTTTCATAATGCTGATTTCCAGGTACGGGTTAGCGGGCAGGTCGAAAGTCTGGATAAAGACATGGAATTAAAGAAGGAGATCCTTTCTGTGAGGCCTTTCATGGCGCCATGGGTAGAGCAGTTTGGATTCAAATATATGGCGGTCTTCAGACTCAGATTTGGAAAAGCCGTTACATGGGAACTGAAAGCAGAATTGCAGCCCAAAGTCGTGATTCAGTTATGACCCCACCCCTGGCCCCTCCCCCCAAGAGAAAGGGGAGAAGTGGACTCAATTATAATGCTTAGATTAATCCGTTTGCTCTCCATTGTTTTCTGATTCGAAGTAATGTCCTGAACATTGGTTCGTTAAGATTTTGTTCAGTTTTCAATTTTTTTGCTTCTGATAACATCTTTCCAGATGGTCGTGTACCGGATGAATTAACGCAGTTGACACTTTTATTGGAGACTTCATTGATAAGTTCTATTAGTTTATCTCTTGGCGTCTCTTTAGAATAATAAAATACCGGAGGGTACATTAACGATTGTCCGGGTTTAATAATTTTTTCCTTTAAAGCTGTTTTCTCCAGAGGTGTATTGGGATAGATCCTTAATCCTGCCGCCATGTAAACAAGATCATCCGGATTAATATCCTGATCAATAAAATCGATGGTTTCTTTGAATGTTTTTTCATTTTCACCGGGGCCTCCAAAGAGAAAAAACCACATGCTTGGCAAGTTGAATTTCCTTATAGAACTTGCCATTTGCCTGACATCATACAACTCAAAACCTTTTCTGAGATTCTTAAGCATAGCCGGAGAGGCGGTGTCCGGTGTTGCATCAATCTGAACAAAGCCGGCTTCCATCATGAGTTCGAAGAGTTTTTCACTCGAGTTCCGGGGATTTATTCCCATTGTTCTTAATCGCAACCTGAGTTTCCTGCGAATGATCTCAGAACAGATGGACTCGGCATGTCCGGGTGGATCATTGAAAGTGGAATCTACAAATTCGAACATGACATTCCCTAACCGGTCATGAGCTTGTTCAATTTCGTCAACAATATCCTCGGGATCCCTTGTCCGGAATTTTGTTCCTTCCAGCCAGGGATAAGTGCAGTAAATACATCCATGCGAACAGCCTCGTTTTGTTTGTATAGAATAGGCGCCTTTTTCTCTGTAAGGAGTAAAATCAATCATCGTATCTATC
>CAZUYY010000516.1:0-2546 GCA_964624935.1 uncultured Prolixibacteraceae bacterium | reverse complement strand
AAAAGTCTTTTTTTACCGCAAAGAACCCCACCCCCGGCCCCTCCCCCAAGAGGGAGGGGAGTTGAGATAATATGATTGAAATTAAATTTTTTATGTCTTTTTGCCTTGATGGTACAATTTAAAATAGGTTTTCGGAGTGGACTCATTAAATCATTCCGGAATAATAACTGGTAATATGACAACAGCGCTCAAAGAGATCATAACGAAGGACAGAATGATCAGACTTTTTGAGGAGAACCGGAAGGAGATTTTCAAAAATGATCCGGAACCGGTAAGCCGGCTCAGGGAAAAAGCATTCGATTCCTTCACTGAGCTGGGTTTCCCAAATAACAAAATGGAGGAATGGAGGAATACCGATCTGAAGGAATGGCTCGGGAAAGAATATGAATATTATTTTCATCCTTTGCCCGGTATGGATGTCCATAAAATATTCCGCTGCAACATACCCCACCTCGACACCGCGATAATAGGCCAGTTAAATGGATGGTACGTTTCAAAAGACGTTCCTTTGATCAGGTTAGGGAACGGGATGATCCTGGGAAGCCTTGCACAGGCTTTCAAAGAGTACACGGAGATCATTGTACAGTATTATGGTAAATACACCGGTAGCGGAAAAAGCGGTTTTTCCGACCTGAATACTGCTTTTGCACAGGATGGAATTTTTATCTATGTGCCTGATAATGTTCACAGTCCAAAACCAATCCAACTGATCAATGTCATTCAGCACGATGAGAATATATTTTTGCAGTCAAGAAACCTGATACTGTTGGGTAAGAATGCCCGGCTTTCACTCGTTCATTGCGATGATTCATACAATCACCAGGCCAGTTTTTCAAATATAGTGACGGAGGTTCATCTTGATGAAGGCTCCTTCCTTGATCATTACAAGCTTCAAAACCTGAACAACAACTCCACATTGATCAGCAATACATTATTCCAGTTGGAGAAAGATGCCGAGCTCGTTTCGAATTTTATTACCCTGAACGGGGGAATGCTCCGGAATAATACCCGTGTACTTTTTAACGGTCCTCATGGCATTGCCAATATTTATGGGTTGTACCTTATGGATCGTAAGCAACATATTGATAATCATTTGTATGTTGATCATGCCTCCACGCATTGCACGAGTGTGGAATTATTTAAAGGGATCATGGATGAGAATTCATCCGGTGTGTTTAACGGCCATGTTTATGTTCGTAAGGATGCCCAGAAAACCAATGCTTATCAGGGCAACCGGAACATTTTACTGACAGACAATGCGAAAGTCAATTCAAAGCCTTTTCTTGAGATCTATGCAGATGATGTAAAATGCAGTCACGGATCCACCACCGGACAGCTTGATACTGAATCGATGTTCTACCTGATGCAGCGTGGGATCAGTCCTGAAAGCGCACGGATGTTGCTGATGTTTGCCTTTGGCAATGAAATAGTAGGTAAAATATCCATTCCGGAACTTCGTTTCCGGATCGAAGACATGGTGAAAAAACGTCTCCAGGGGGAATTACAGATCTGTGAACAATGTGTGCTCCACTGCAGTACTCCGGAACACCCGATGGAGTTTGAGATTGATATGAGCAAGGTATGACAAATGGCAAGATCGCAAAATGGTAAAATGGCAAAAAAAACCAATACCCAATACCTAAAACCAGGATATAAATAGAAATTTGTAGAATGATTACATTCCCGATAGATAAAGTCAGGGGGGATTTTCCGATTCTTCATCAGATGGTGAATAATCATCCTTTGGTGTATCTTGACAATGCTGCTTCGACGCAGAAAGCGGTTCAGGTGATACGTGCGATCACAGGCTATTATGAGACAGATAATTGCAATATTCACCGGGGTGTTCATTTTCTGAGCCAGAGGGCGACGGAAGCTTATGAGCAGACCCGGAAGATGGTTCAGCGATTCATTAATGCTGCATCTTCGAATGAGATCATCTTTACAAAAGGAACTACAGAATCCATCAATCTGGTCGCTTCTTCTTTCGGGAAACGATACATTTCACGCGACGATGAAGTGCTGCTTTCCATTATGGAACATCATTCGAACTTGGTTCCGTGGCAACAGATGTGTTTAGAAAGAGGCGCCAAAGTCAGATATATTCCTATTCATGAGAATGGGGAACTCAATATGGATGCTTTCCGAAGCCTGGTGAATGAAAAGACAAAACTGATTGCCATCACGCATGTTTCCAATGTGCTGGGGACCATTAACCCGATAAAAGAGATGATTGCATATGCACATTCTTTTAATATCCCGGTACTGGTTGATGGTGCACAGGCTATCTCACACCTGGGAGCCGATATGCATGACCTCGATTGTGATTTTTACTGTTTTTCTGGTCATAAAATGTATGCTCCGATGGGGATCGGTGTTCTTTACGGAAAGGAAAAATTCCTGGAAGCCATACCACCTTATCAGTTTGGAGGAGAAATGATCAAAACTGTGCATACCGATCATACGACATTTAACGATCTGCCATTTAAATTTGAAGCAGGAACTCCGAATGTGGAAGGTGTTTATGGGTTGCATGCCGCAATTCT
>CAZUYY010000515.1:0-2553 GCA_964624935.1 uncultured Prolixibacteraceae bacterium | reverse complement strand
TTATCAGGAAGATTAGATGCCTTCGTAATCTGCGCCTCTGACCTCTTCTGCAATAAATAGGTGTACATTGCATCCGTCAGTTTGAATTTTCTTTCAATCCCGACGAGAACCCTTTGGGTTTCAGGGAGTTCATTGACCCTTGATAAAATGACATTCATTCTTCCATCCAGATCCTTTGATGCAATTTTATTGGTATTTATAGCATTTTTAATGGTTTCAAAGATGGCTGTTTTCGTAGAACTGATCTCAATGTCGAGAGATTTTATTGACGGATTCTTTTCTTTTGTGAATTGCGTAGTCTCTTTCTTTGCAGCATATAATTTGGTCAACTCGAGTGTAAGTTCATTCAGCATATTATCCTCAACCCCCATGGCCGAAGGGATAATCAACTCATCTAAATCTTTATTTCTTTCAACATATTCTTTCAGATTTTCTAAGTATTTTGATTGTATCAACAGTGCTGCTTTCTTATCCTGTAACTTGTCCAGAAGTTCAAAAATCTGCTTGGATTCCTCATCCAGGCTCAACATCCCGTTCCGGGACTTAAATTCCTGCAACTCCTTTTCGGAAAGGTAGAGAGAATCCGAAATCCCTTTCAACTCATTGTCAATAAAATCAATCGTACGAATACTAACAAGGTTCTTTTTCTCAAGTTCTGTTTCAATATATTCCTTGGTCAGTGCATTCAGGAAATCAGCAAGCTTTTCAACATTTCCCCCTGTGAGCTTAATCTGCAATATGGTAGATTCTTTGTTGATGCGTTCAATGGTATATCCCTTGAATTCATTTACTAGATCATCATAATCCTTTAACTGGAAATAGAGTGAACGATTGATGTCTTTTTTGGGATCGAATGTAGAGTTTAAAACAATTTTAAATTTAAAATATGGAGAAATAACATCTTTGCCAAAAGTATGTGTTTCATGATAATTGATTGTTACTGGTTCCCTGTCGATGATCTTACTTTGTGAATAATCATAAAACTTCACATTGGCTTCTTTCACATCCAGCCTGTATTGATCTTTGGATAAAATCGTCATATCAAAGCGCAAGTTCAGTGGCTGCGGATAATTACGGTCGAGTTCTACAAGAAAAGGAGACTTCGAATAAAGGTCGGAAGTAATAAAATTCTCTTCGGAAGAATAGGATACTTCAAAGCCAATTTTTGAGACGGTGCTGTAAACCATATTATGGGATGCCAGAATACCAATTTCATTCTGAACATTTTTATTTCTGATGCCAAAACCAAATCCAAGCATATCCTGGGGGTCGATCGTTTTTTCGGACTGATCTTTTACAAGAACAGTCGTACTTACTTCATATATTTTGCGTGAATACTTGTTGAAAAAGAATGCAATCAACAACGCCAGGATCAGCATCAGAATAAAAACATACCAATATCTGAATAATTTAAAGAAGATCTCTTTATAATCTATAGATTGTTGATGGTCACCAAATTGAGAATTCTCGTCCATTGCACTTTATATTATGTAGTTCACGATTTACGATTTACGATTAAATTTTTGATTTACAATTTACGATTAAAACTTTTAAGAGTTTAATTTCCATCTGCTTGCGGTGGGTAGTTTCATTAATGATAAAAAATTACCGGATTATTGAAAAATAGTAAATCAACAAAGTAATAGTCGACAGTGCACTAAAAACCAACGTCCACGGAAAAGTTTCAGTCCCCCAACGCTTAATTCCAAGCGGGGCGAAATAAAGTATATCATTAGGTTTCAGGTAATAATATTCAGAGTGCAGAATATCAATACTGTTCAGGTTAAGGTAAATCACACGGGAACCCTCTTTAGTTTGCCGTATCAAAGCAACCTTCTGACGGTTGGCAAAGTCGGTCAAATCACCTGCAAGTGAAATTGCTTGAAAAATATTGATTTTATCTTTATAAACCAAATGTGTTCCGGGTAATCTGACTTCTCCTAAAATACTAATGCTAAAGCTCACTAATTTAACGGTGACGATGACATCCTTAAGGTATTCATTGATCAATATTTGGACCGAGTCTTTTACTTGATCGACCCTGAGGTCTTTCACAAATATTTTCCCGATCATGGGGAAATCAATGTAACCTGAATCGCTGACATTATAGCTGTCGAGGTATAAAGAGAGTTCCGACTCTGAAGCATAATTAGTAATGATTGTGCTTTGTTTGTTGAAGAAAAGGTATGATTTTTCATCCATGCTGAAGACCCGGATATACAAGTTATCGTGCGGCTGGATCTTGTATTCGGATAATTTTTGATTTTGATAGAACCGGCTTGTATCATTCTGCTGTTGCCGCTGAAGATATTTGACCTGCTTCTGTGTAACACATGAGCTCAAGAATACAAGTATCAAACTTACAAGAAGCAGACGAGTAAAGAAAAAACGGGAAGTCTTCATCATATGCATTATTTTAACCACGGAACCCTCATAATTACGGGATGTTTCAATGACAATGCCTGAAAATTTCAATAAAGCAATAGTTAGGGGTTCTGTCAATTATTGAGCAAAGGTAAACTTTTTTTTAATTCGCCTCCCCGATCAGGGTTG
>CAZUYY010000514.1:0-2553 GCA_964624935.1 uncultured Prolixibacteraceae bacterium | reverse complement strand
AGTAATTCTTCTATTAAATATGAATTAAACTATCTAAATACATCATTACTCCGTATTGGTGCTCCAAATAATATAGGTTATTCTGTTCGTTGTGTTAAGAACTAATATACATTTAATTTATTTTATGAAAGAGTGATTCTGAAAAAGGTTCACTCTTTTTTGTTATGAAAAAGTGGAAGATATAACATTCAAAACCACATTGTTGCCAGGCCAAGTGTAAGAAATGACACATCCCCCATTAGCTCCATTACCACCAACTCGTATGTCAGTTAAATCCGATACTGCACCACCACCACCACCCTAGGTATAACCAGAAAGACCAATTCCAACAGCAGTAGCACCAGTTCCACCATTACCACAACTCCATACAGTAGTATATCCTAAACTTGATATAGATTGTCCATCCCTACCTCTCGATTATCTGTTTCGTTTTAATTCCATTCCATTTAAAACTTTTTTAAACTTTTCCTTTTTCCGATCATACCATAAGGAAAAAAGGTATGAGAAATATTAGTGAACTATTCGAATTCCTTTCCAACTGTGATAAGGAAACAATAATTACTGAACTATACGACCACTGTGATCGTATCATTCAGAAGAATGGAACAAAATCAGAAAGACCGTTCAAATTTGAAGTCGAGAATCTTCACACTTTATTCAGACTGTCGGAATGGTATCAGGAGAAGGAACTACCCAGAATGATTGAAGAACAGAACCCCAAGAGGAAAGGGGATGAAATTATGACAGTGGAAGAAGTCGGTCTTTATATGAAAATCACACCAGCCACCGTTTACAACCTTATCAATTTAATGGAAAATCTGAAAATTTTAATCCCCATATCTTCGACTTTTTTCCTATTTTTACGTTATGAACCATAATACCGGGAAATGGATTATTTTTATTGGATTAGGAATTGTTTTGATCGGGGTGGTGATTTATTTCTTTCACAATAAACTGCATTGGATTGGTCGTTTACCCGGAGATATCCTGATAGAAAAGGAGCATTTCAGCTTTTATTTTCCGATTACGACCATTATCCTGGCAAGTCTAATGCTTTCACTTATAATCTATTTGATTCGAAGGATATTATGATTATCCGGTGTTAATATGGTTGGAGATTCATGTCCTATGTTTGCAAAATGAAGCACAAGGAGAAGGTACATGATAATGACTATATTTCTGTTTATCCCAAGTTTGAATCATTTGATATTTCTTCAATTAATGTTATCAGGTTAAAGCCTTTACGGGAACCGAAATTCATATTGGATGTACATTTAGAGAATCTTACAAGATACCTGAGAATGCTTGGTCTTGATTCGCTGTATGATAAAGGGTTTACAAAAATATAACACCTACGAAATTTTCATTAACTTTCGTACCCTTGAGTGCAGGGATCAATTAAAATTTTTGTCACAGAACCGCTTGATAGATCAGGGCTTTTTCTCTGTCTCAGAGTCGGTTCCTGCAAAATGAAAGAGTATGGCAAATAAGATTAAATTAATAGATGAAAAATACCACATCAAAGGCCGGATCATAAATAACCGGGAATGAGCAATTCCAAGGATAATTCCGATCAGCATCAGAATCAAAGCGATAGTTGAAAACACGCAAACTAAAGGTTTGAATAATTTTTTCATGTTCTTTGGTTTTTTGGTTAAGTAACAAAGATAAAAAGTTTTTCATTACATGTTCACAAAGAGAAAAATATAATCAAAAACATAGAGGGAAGGTGTAAGGTGAAAACCATCTCCAGGCAATAAAATCAGAAAGGAAACAATTTGAATATGAAATTTTCAAAGATGTGGAAGGAGGACACTCCTTCGACCTGCAAAATGAAATTGATAATTTTCGGATAATTCAATACCTTTGAAACCTGAAACACCCGGGAGAATGACGTCAGCCAAAATGTAAATCATAGTTTTATGAGTAGTACGACTGATAATGATTTGATCGAACAGTACATGCTTGGAAAGCTGTCCGGTGAAGAAATCCGGAGGTTAGAGGCCCGGCTTGTCGATGACCGGGAGTTTGCACGTAAATTCAGGCTTTTAAAAACATTCCCTGAAATGATGAGCGAACCGGCGAGACGGGAATATGAAAAAATGTTAGCAGAAGCAGCAGCCCCGGTAGTAAAAAAGAGAACGTTCCTTTCCCTGAAACCCATGTACCTTATATGGATTGCAGTTTTATTTATTGTACTTATCGGCATTGCTCTCCTTTTCATTTTTGTGGGAAAAGAACACAAGAAAGAGAATATTGTCCGGGAAGAAACTATTATACCTAAAGAAAATGTTGTTAAACCAGAGGTTTCGGTTAAAGATACAATTGCTGTAACACCAACGGTACGGCAACCAGAAAAAAAAGAAACACGAGAGCTCACAGGCGGAACGGGACAAAAAGCTATTGAGCTGCTAAATCCTGCGAATGGTACGAAATTTTCCAGGAAAGATATGATCCTTTTCAACTGGGCCCAAAAGACAGATACTTTTACCCGGTTTTATATTTTTTCAGAACTTAACGACAAGGTAATATTCTGGAGAGGTATCAAGCCCG
>CAZUYY010000513.1:0-2570 GCA_964624935.1 uncultured Prolixibacteraceae bacterium | reverse complement strand
TTGCTATTACAACGTTTGGCAATGATGTCTATGTTGTTCCGGGAGGAAGAGACCTCTCCTATACTCCAATTGGTCAACCTGCTGCAATTTATCATTACGATGGCAGTTCCTGGACGAATATTACTGCAGCTACAGATCCTGGTCTGGCTAATATTTATGATCTTTGTACTATCTCTGTCGATCCCAGTGATTCGAAAAGGGTATATTCTGGTTCATTTTTTCGCGGGTTGCTCGAATTGTATGATGGGAAAGTGGTAAATCGTTTTGGCTTTTGGAACAGCTCATTAAAAAATCATATTTTTGCCGATACAAATGATATCAGAGTTAATGGTACTGCCTTTGACAGCAATGGAAACCTCTGGGTAGTGGTTTCGGGTAACAACACTTGCATTTCCCGATACTGCAGAAATTGTTCATCGTCAAAGCAATGGACTGGGTATGATATCCCCATCGTTCAACAGGATGACCTCGGTCAAATGATTATCGACAATGGTAACCAAAAATGGGTAGTAACGAGGATTCACAATGCCATAACCAGCCCATTGCTTGTTTTTAAAGAGGATGATACCAATCCGGCAAACAGCAAATCCATTCTGCTTAGCCAACAAGTTGGTAATGGTAATATTCCCGGGCAGTATATCTATGCAATGGCGGTGGATAAAAATGGTGAAATTTGGGTTGGTACTGAAGCAGGTATCGGCGTTTTCTTTAATCCTGAAAATATATTTACCGGCCAGAATTTCGATGCACAGCAGATCCTTGTTCAGCAGGGACTTTATGTTCAATACCTGATGGAAAATGAAAAAGTTACCGCTATAGCTGTCGATGGTGCCAATCGTAAATGGATCGGCTCAGAAGGTGGAGGGTTATATCTTTTCTCTGCTGATGGAACACAACAGATCTATCATTTTACTACTGATAACAGTCCCTTGTTTTCAAACAATATTCTGGCACTGGCAATCGATCCTGAAAGCGGCGAAGTATTTATCGGCACCGACCAGGGACTGATTTCTTATAAAGGAACTGCCACAGAAGGAGGGGAAAGTTTCGCTACCGTTTATGCCTATCCCAATCCTGTAAGAGAAGATTATGACGGGTTAGTCGGGATCAAGGGTCTTGTCAGCAATGCCCAGGTACGGATTACAGACATTTCAGGAAATCTTATTTATTCAACTCAGGCAAATGGTGGTTTGGCAGTTTGGAATGGAAAGAACTTCAGCGGGAGAAAGGCTAAAAGCGGGGTATATCTGGTTTACGCCGGCAATGATACCGGTACCCAGAAGATCGTAACCAAAATCCTTATTATTCACTAATGCTTCACCAGACAAGGGGAATCACATTACATTCAACCAAATTCTTAGAAATGTCGGAATAGTTTAAAAAAAACTTTAAAGGGATATACATCATAAAGAGACAATTAAAACGAAATATTCAATGGCAAAGCCTGAACATCAAAATCTTTTATTGTAAATCGTTTTTTAATTGAAGAAACGTTGCAGGTAATGAAATGATTTCTTTCGTCTTTGCATTTAGCAAAATCATTACCGGTGTTGACAACACAAAATAATCACTTGCCACTTTACTCCGTACTCCTTCAACAGCCCGCAAATGCTTTCAGCCAGCAAGATCCTTTATCTTCTGATTCCAGGCGTTTACTTCTGTTTCAGTTTCATCCAGACTGATCGCTACTACTGACATTTTTTTTCTTATTTCTGGTTGATTTTGCCATGGGTACAGCGCATCCACTATTTTCTTACAATGAATACATTCGGCTGACCAAAACAAAAGCAGAATGTACGTTGATGATGTTTTATAGTCGTAAAGTTCAAACATGCTACTATCTGCACTCCTAATTAGAATATCAGGCGCCTTGGTTCCTTTCACTAATGTTTCTATTCCCTTAAGCCTCCGTTCAATTTCCATTCTTTTTGAAGTAAGGCACTTGGGATCATTCAAATAAGGTTCCTATACTTTCATTCCATCCGGAATGTTATTGCTTTCAAATCCTTTGTAAAAATAATCCACCATCCAACCGTATACCAATGGGCTACCTCGTCTGGCTTTTTCGATGGCAATCAGTGCTGCTTCGGGAATTAAAGAATCCCGTAACGTCACCGAATTCGCCATTTGGCCGCATAGATTAACATAATGGTCCATCCAATCTATTAATTGTGAAGTTTTTGTTATGACAGGGTCATTTAAATCAATTCTATCGAAGTAGTGGTGAATCACGCTAAACATCCTTTCTTTTTCCGTTCCTTCCCAGTCTGTTTCAGGTAGATACTGAAATCCGTAAATCCGGCTCACAAACAATGTCTTATTCCCTGTTATGCAACTGTCGAGCCATCGGTTATAATCCTGCCTCCGTTGTTCATATTCTTCAATTCCCTGCCTGTAGAATTTCGATTTTGGATCGTCGTATTTCATAAGAAATTGCTGCAATATTCCCAGTTTTTCTTTCTTCCGGCTGTTTCCTTTCGTGAACAATGCAAAAGCTGAATTTTCTCTCTCTCCTTGCTGAAACCAGGTACTATCCGGATTATTACAATATACCGGATTAACCCAAAGTT
>CAZUYY010000512.1:0-2571 GCA_964624935.1 uncultured Prolixibacteraceae bacterium | reverse complement strand
AAGGGAGTGTGAAAGCATTTTCTTTTGTCAGCATAGCCAATACGGCGGAGACCAATGAACCTGTAAACAACAGGATCTTAGATACATTTCCTTTATCTGAGAGCCTGGCCTTAATATAAAAAGACAAGGAAAGAAGATAGAACATAGCGACCATGGTAACCTGACGCTGATAGATATAAGTCACAGACTGGATAGCCAAAGGATGAGAAACGAAAAGTAAAGCTGTAAGGAAGGCTAAGATTTTTTTATTCCTGGCCATCTGGTCGTCTTTTTTTGCGAGGGTTGAAAAGATCAGCAACGCGAGCCACCAGACGAGGCAGGCATCAATGAGATGAAAGGCCAGGTTTACGACATGCCAGTTCGGGACATCGAACCGGTTGAACTGATAATTAACTGCAAATGTAAAAAAGCTTAAAGGGCGGTTAGGTGCATAAGTCCAAATGGTTTTCAGGTCTGTTAAATTCCGGATGGCGGGATTGTAAACAATCCTTTTTAAATCGTCAAAATGAAATGAACAGTCAAATGAATCAGAATAAATAATGATCCCTAATAAGATTAAAATAAAAAAACCAAATACCTCATAAGATTTGCTTTTGTTAACCTGTCGTTCCTGCATATAATTGATTGCTACAGTTTTCTTCTGAGTATTATGACCTATCAGATTTTTTTTCGACTGTCTGCTTTTAGTTTTTTTTTTCATTGCCATTCTACTATTTCGCTTTTTTCTGCTTCACGAAACTCCCTTTCCTCCCGGGGGAGAGGTTAGGGGTGGGGTTGTAAATGTCATTACTAAATCCCGCCTTCCTCACCTGCACATTCATCCCGGGTGTATTCAGCAAATAATGAACAGCGGGATCAGGGTTATTCTTCTGTTCAATGATCTGCACTTTATTTTCGATGAAGCCTGGTTTTGCTTCCTGATGTTTTATAAGGTTTTCCTGTTTGCTGGAGGCTAAAGATGCTGCCGGTAGGTATGAAAGGATTGTAATCAGGAATAGAAAAACCAAACAGAGGAATCTTCTTTTCATAAGATCAGCATTTTATAAGACATATGTAAAGTTTTATTTATCACTAATCAAGACAATGAAAAGTGGGAAAGGTTGCCTGGTTACAAGCGGACATGTTAATTGGTGAACTGGTGAACTGGTGAATTGGTGAATTGGTGAACTGGTGAATTGGTGAACTGGCGAACTAGTTAATTGGTGAACTGGCGAACTGGTGAACTGGTGAGTTAAAAGAGATGGCAGTGGGCAGTTGGCACTGTCATTAAATTCGTTGATTTTGAATTTTATTGTGTTTTATTGATTAATTTTATAAGGTCTATCGAATTAGTGTGTCATAACGATTAAAAAACTATGAGATATGGCTGAGAGCGATCATAAAAACCCGATTCTTTACCAGAGGATAATTTTTCCATCAGTTTTATTCATCTCCCTTTCATTGCTCATTGTTCCGGTACTATCTTTTTCTCAATGGGCATGGCAAAACCCTTTGCCACAGGGAAATAATCTGGACGGAGTTCAATTTGTTGATTCCAACACTGCCTTTGCAGTGGGTAACAGTGGAACAATTATAAAAACAACTGACAAAGGGGTAACCTGGACTGAACAAAATTCAGGTGCTTATCAGGATTTATCAGGAGTCTATTTTGTAAATCCACAGGTAGGCTATGTGGTTGGAACTGATAATAATGTCAATTATGGATACATCTTTAAAACAACAAATGCGGGATCTTCATGGTCTCAATTACCTGTAGTTTTTGGAGATCAAGCCAATTGTGTCTGGTTCACGGATGAGAATACAGGATATGTCGGTACCTGGGCATATCTTTACAAAACTACCGACGGAGGAGAAAACTGGCACATTCTTACTGGTTTCCAATGTTATTGCACGTGTTTATCTCTTTTTTTTACTGATTCATTAACAGGATATGTCGGAGTCCCTGGGCAGATTTTCAAAACAACAGATGCTGGGAATTCTTGGATCTTATCATACAATTCAGGGTACCCAATTGTTTCTTTTTATTTCACTACTAACCAAACAGGGTTTGCTGTTGGAGTAAATGGTTATCAAGGAACTATACTTAAAACCACAGATGCAGGTTTGACCTGGAACAGAATAATAGTCTCCAGTGCATTACAAAGTGTTTTCTTCGCGACACCTCAGACAGGTATTGTTCTTGGAACTCCATTTCAATACAGGACTACAGATGGAGGCAATTCATGGCAACCCCAGACGCCACCTATCAATAATTTTTTGATATCCGGTTCATTTGCAGATTCGCTTAATGGGCTTATAGTTGGTTATGGCGGAGCTACTGCCATAACAAATGATGGAGGCGCAACCTGGAACGTAATATCTTCAACTGTTACACCACATAATTTATACTCAATTTTTTTTGTTGGGAGTAATCCTGGATTTGCTTCAGGTGATAGTGGTACGATCGTGAAGACTACAGATGGAGGCAATTCATGGCAAAAATGTACAACTGGAACATTTAACCCATTAAAAGGTCTCTGGTTCACGAGTTCAAATGTAGGTTATTCTTGTGGATCTCAAAATACAATTCTA
>CAZUYY010000511.1:0-2578 GCA_964624935.1 uncultured Prolixibacteraceae bacterium | reverse complement strand
AGAACTGAAGGAAAGTCGATCGTAGTGACTTTCCTGGAAAAATTACAGACAGGCAAGACCGTCATCAGGTCTGGAGATCAGTACCTGGATGTAAAACTGAAAGGATTCGTTGACCGGATCGATAAAATAGGGGAGGAGTGGATAATCATTGATTATAAAAGCGGCAGTGTCACCTCATCAGATCTTAAGTTTAAGGATTGGAACGAATTAAAAGAAGATTCAGACCTGTCAAAAGCTTTCCAGTTATATATGTATGCTTTACTTTTCAGAAATGAAAGGAATGAAAAAACAGTAAATATCAGAGCTGGAATTATTTCTCTGCGGAAACTGAATGATGGGATTTTACAGATTCCCTCCCTGGCTTCTACTGAGAAAAATGAAACGTCTATAAGTGAAGATGATCTGGCCGCATTTGAAAATATATTAAAAGAGATATTGGAAGAAATTTATGACTTCAGCATCCCGTTTATGCAAACAGAAGATGTGAAACGATGCGAAAATTGTGATTTTATCAATCTTTGCAACAGATAGGATCTTACTCTGAAAATACAATCGCCTCATAGGTATAAAGATCTGCATCCTTCCAGCCGTCCCATCCCAGTCCCGCCTTGTCTTGGGAACAATGTCCGAGGAAATCCTCTATGGTCCATCCTGTCTCCTTGGCCACCTGAGGAAGAAATGTCCCTGAACGGTATCCTTTCCTGATATAAATCCCATTTTTCCCCAAAACGATCTCATTGATGGAATGAATCTTTTTCAAGGGTGTAAGAACAGAGATCTCGATTGAGATTTTTCCGATTTCTGTTGGATTTACCTGAGGAAAACGGTTATCCTGAGTAGATGCGGCAATTGCCATTTCCTGGACTACCTTATAGAGGGGTTCCGTTGGAGTGAATTGTCCGACGCAGCCTCGAAGATCGCCATTTTCATGCAAAGTCACAAATGCCCCCGCCGGTGTCTTCAGGGTTTCCGAAAACCCTGACGAATTAATCTCGGGTGTTTTATTGTTGCGAATGTATTGCTCCAGGGTCATACGGGCAATCTTCAGCAGTTCCTTTTTATCTTTGGCGCTGAGATTAAATACGGTAGAAGCAGGAACAGCTTTTTCCTTTTTTGAAACCGCAATCGACCAGTATCCCACGACCTGTTTTTTATCCTGGTATTTCGAATCACCTGAGTTCTGATAATAAATGGGAGTCAATGAAATGCCAGGATCGGCCTCCGTCATGTATAGCATCGTCAGTACCGATGTCCATCCACACAAACTGGTAGCAAGGTTTGACACGTTCTTTTCATCATTCTCTTTTAATGTACTCAGCAACCGGTCAGGCTGATTGGTAAGGATAGCGTCACAGGTGTTTTTATCCACGACAAGGGCATCATTGTAAGGCGGATAATGAGAACAATCACTGCTTATGACAAAGAGATTCCTGCTATTCATGTAAGGTTTCAGCGCCTGCGCAATCTTCTTGCACAACTCTTTGGACTGTGTTCCCAGAATGATTGGAATGAGATTAAAACTTTTCTTCAGATGATATTGAAGAAATGGCACCTGGTCCTCTACACAATGTTCCTTCAATTCAGCTTCAGGATGAAATGAGAATACTGCATTTTCTTTGATAAGCTTATTCGCCAGATCGATATTGACCTTGACTTTTCCAAGCGGAGTCTGGTAATCCCCGATGTTGTATATGGTGGCACCCATAAAGGACACATAATGACTCGATCCGATAATGAATATATTATCATATTGTTTGTCAGGATCAAGCTGGTTGTAACTGCTTGCTGCCACGACTCCAGAAAATTCATAGCCGGCATGTGGGCAGATGATGGCTACAACATCTTTTGCTGTCTGAGGCTTTGCTTTTGAAAAAAGGTCGCCCAACATTGTACGAAGTACTGTTGGATCGGAGGGGTAAAAACTTCCGGCAACTGCCATTGGCCTGTCGACCAGTGCAGGGGTTATTTTACTTTCCTGAGAATGACAACCGGTTTCAGCCAGAAGAAAGATACCAATCAGCCAAACCCAGGCTTGAATCTTTTGCATATTTTTCATACATTTGGACTTCTCTACAAAGTTAATAAATCATGATCAGATTTGAACATACATTGCGGATTTCTTTATTCACCCTGGGTTTTTCTTCTCTTGCCACGCAGGTGTTCCTCATTCGTGAATGTTTCTCGGTTTTGAACGGCAATGAGCTTGTTATCGGATTAGTGCTGACAAACTGGATGCTGCTCACAGGGGCAGGCGCTTACCTTGGAAGATACTATGGAAGGATGAAAGGAAGGGTGCCATTCCTCCTATTCCTGCAATTCCTCTTTTCCTTGCTTCCAATGTTGATGTTGCTGAAACTCGATCTCTGGAAGGCGATATCAATTCCATCAGGAAGTGTACCCGGACTCATTCCCGTGATCCGTTCGATGTTTCTTTTCCAGTTGCCATTCTGCCTCGTTAACGGGTTTCTTTTTGTTGCCTATGTCCATGAATTATCAGGGATTACCAGGAAGAACGCTTCCTCCGGATCCTATGCTATTGAATCCTTTGGTGGAATGTTAGCAGGTATTTTGGTGAATA
>CAZUYY010000510.1:0-2579 GCA_964624935.1 uncultured Prolixibacteraceae bacterium | reverse complement strand
GTCGTTTTTATTCACAAATAATCGTAAATGGAAAAAACGGAACTACTGACCACCTAATTAAGGTTTTGGGCTAAAGCCCTGATATACTTACATTTTCCTACCCCCAGCCTAAAGTCTGGGGTAATTCATAAGTCGTTTTTATTCACAAATAATCGTAAATGGAAAAAACGGAACTACTGACCACCTAATTAAGGTTTTGGGCTAAAGCCCTGATATACTTACATTTTCCTACCCCCAGCCTAAAGTCTGGGGTAATTCATAAGTCGTTTTTATTCACAAATAATCGTAAATGGAAAAAACGGAACTACTGACCACCTTGTGCTGATTAAGCGAGACAACCATCTTAGTCTGATAATAATTTAGTTAAGCTGGTTTATTCCTTTCGGCCTTAAATGGTCAAACTGACCGGGTTTGCCAGAAAAGATCAGTGTGGATGGGAAAGGCAGAGTTATTGATAATGTCTATGATACTCCCAAAAAGATTGGCGTTTCACTTTTGTGTTAATTTTTGTGGTGCAGGTACAACTTTGGGTTTTGGAGAAGTTGCTGGCTTGACATTCCCTTTTTGCTGACCTTCATGAAGTTTTTCTCTATTGTCATTTTTCATAATTCCTCTTTTTTTATCCATTGTTATTTTCAATTATTGGTGATTCAATAGAATAATGATATTTTTCTAATTCAAGATATACAGCTTCTGTAGAATATAATTTTGTCCATGAATCAGATTCATAAACATCCACTGATTGCAAAACAATCTCTCTAGTTTCCTCTGAATCAGAAAAAACTTTGACTTGTCCAAAGTAAGCAAGATTGCTATTCTGATCTCTAATTGTAACCCAATCTGTTTCCTGAAGATTTAAATAATAACTCCAAACGTCATTGTCCCCGTATCTTTTAGTCAAACCTGTTTTCTGTAATATTCTGATTAAAATCTTCTTAGAAATAATCAATCCAATAATAAATCCAAAAGGGAAAGATAATAAATAATATAAGAAGATTTCGATTTTGGGAATTTGTTTCCCAGTATTGAAAATACTATCCCACAGATTCAGGTTAAGGCTCCAAACTAATTTATATTCATGACGAAAAGGAAAAGATAGAATATTCCATAAAGAATAGAATAATTCCATTGTGATTAGCAATCCAATAGCCAAAACCGCTGAATAAACAGCAAACTCAAAAGGTCTGAATTGTTTGTTTGTACTAATATACCTTAGCATCAGGGTAGCTAAGACACCTGGTAATAAAAGAAGGAAGAGTTTCCAAACCAACTCAGTAATTTGCATAGTTTTATAATCAGATTTTCAAAGGTACCAATTATTTTTTACATTGTCGCTTTTATAAAATAATTTTAAACATATTAATGTGACGGGGCGGAAAAACCGGAACAACTAACCACCTTTTGCTGATCAAGCAAGAGGACCGTATTAGTTTGATAATAATGCATTTAAGCTGGTCGATTTCTTTCGGGCTTAGCTGATCAATCCAACCGGTTTGGCCAATAGATAGTTGAATTACTCACTTTAATCCATTCTGTTTGTCAAACCATTTGATAAACTTTTGCAGGCCCTTTAGTTCTTTATTCACACTCTTCAAATCAAACAGTTCGGGATCATATTCATCGCCCAGCCATTCCAGGAGCTCAATGTAACCGTCATTCTCAGGATGGAGAAGATGATTGATCAGTTGCTTATATCCATCTATCCCTCCGCAATTCGCGGGTGGTGCAGCCCTTGCGCCATCAAGACACTGTGTGAACAGCTATCAATCTCCATACAGGAGGCTCGATCCCGTCAATTGTGATCCTGAGTTTGTACATATGGATAGGGTGAAACTGCTTAGCGGCAAGCCGATGCATGTGATTAAGTATGTGGGGAGCGTTGCAATTAAGTGAAAAGAGTTACAGAGCGACAGAGTGACAGAGTGACAGAGTGACGAAATAATTACGAATTACGAATTACGAATTACGAGTTACGAGTTACGAGTTACGAGTTTTTGGGATTTTTATTGCTTACTGAATTTCCTCACTTCCACTGTCTTATCATTGGTCAACCGCACAAAATAAACCCCGCTGGGGAGATTGCTTATGTCTATTTGAGTTTTGGGTTTTATGAGACTGCGTGTAAGAATCTCTTCTCCGTTCATGTTCATCATTGATAGTTGGCTTGGGGTCTGGTCATCTGCGATTTCAATTGTTATTTTATCTCTCGCCGGATCAGGATACAGCGAAAATTTTGATTTCTGTTGCTCTTTAATCCCGACAAAAACTGAATCGTATTTCATCACTGTTGCCGGACCCATCATCCCAGAGGTATCATTGTTGTATGCCACCCAGAGTTGACCAGATGGGCTGAAGGCGAGACTTGTATAATCTGCTCCAACTCCTGAGAAACCCTCTGCCCCCACGTAAATCCAGCTTGTTCCGTCAAATTTCATTACGGTCGCTTTATCAAGAAAATTCCATCCACCATCAGAATAAGCCACATAGGGTTCTCCGGAAGGGCTGAAAGCAAGGCTTTGTGGCCAAACCCCTCCTCCTGTGAATTCTAATGGCCCTACATTCACCCAGTTATTTCCGTC
>CAZUYY010000509.1:0-2583 GCA_964624935.1 uncultured Prolixibacteraceae bacterium | reverse complement strand
AATATTTTCCAGTGCATTCAGAAGTGTTTCTCGATGATACCAATCCATATGGCCGGAGGGATCCACGACATTATCACCATTCAATGCGCTGATAGGTATGAAACGGACATCTTTTCCGGGGAATACGCGGGTGGAAAAAGAAGTAAAATCTGCTCTTATCCTGTCAAAAATTTCCGCTTTGTAATCCTGCAGATCCATTTTGTTAATGCAAACTATAATGTGAGGAATTTCAAGCAGGGATGCAATGTATGCATGACGGTGTGTTTGTTCAGTCACGCCATTCCTCGCATCGATCAGGATGATGGCTGCATTGGCCGTTGAGGCGCCGGTTACCATATTTCTTGTATACTGAAGATGTCCCGGGGTATCGGCAATGATGAATTTCCGTTTGGGAGTGGCAAAATATCGATAAGCAACATCAATGGTGATGCCCTGTTCTCTTTCCGCCCTGAGTCCATCAGTAAGCAAAGCCAGATTGAGGTGTTCACTTCCTTTTTTCAGGCTGGCTTTTTTAACAGCATCCAGCTGATCCTCAAAAATGGATTTGCTGTCATAAAGCAACCGACCGATCAGTGTGCTTTTTCCATCATCTACACTTCCAGCCGTCGTAAAACGAAGCAATTCCATGTCAAGGTAAGCTTTGTTGGAAAATTCACCGTTGTCAGCCTGAGGATTTGTCATGCCTTCTTTCTGTTAAAAGTATCCTTCTTTTTTACGATCTTCCATGGCCGCATCTGAACGCTTATCATCGTATCTGCCGCCTCTTTCTGTCACGCGTGTGGCTGCGATCTCCCGGATTATCTCTTCGAGTGAGTTGGCAGTTGAGAGTGACAAACCCGTGCAAGTGATATCACCTACGGTACGACACCGCACGCTCCGGATCTCGACCTTTTCTTTTTCTTTCAGTTTCATGAATGACGCCCAGGCAAGCCATACACCGTCACGATTAAAGACTTTTCGTTCATGCGTGTAATAAATACTTGGGAGGTCAATGTTTTCATGATGGATGTATTGCCAGATATCCATTTCAGTCCAGTTGCTTATCGGAAATACACGGAAATGTTCTCCCATTTTCTTTTTGCCATTGAATATATTCCAGAGTTCAGGCCGTTGATTTTTAGGATCCCACTGGCCGAATTCGTCTCTGTGAGAAAAGAACCGTTCTTTTGCCCGGGCTTTTTCTTCATCACGTCTTCCGCCGCCGATAGCTGCATCAAATTTATACTTCTCGATTGTATCCAACAGGGTTATCGTTTGAAGTACATTCCTGCTGGCATTATAACCCTGCTCCTCGACTACTCTGCCCGTATCGATCGATTCCTGGACTGAACCTACGATCAATCGTGCATGGAATTTCTCCACAAGTGCATCACGAAACTGAAGAGTTTCTTCAAAGTTATGACCAGTATCGATATGAACGAGTGGGAATGGGATCCGTGCAGGCCAAAAAGCTATTTGTGAAAGGTAAACCAGAACGATTGAATCCTTACCCCCTGAAAATAATAAACAAGGCCGCTCAAACTGAGCAGCTACTTCCCTGATAACAAAAACAGCTTCGGATTCAAGCTCCTGTAAATGACGTATCTGGTACACTATGATCTTCCAAAAATTCTTTTCAATACGGATTTTTTCTCTGCTTTCCGGTCTTCAGAATAATAACCATATCCGTAACCATGACCGTAAGCATGCCCATACCCGTAACCATATCCATATCCATACCCATATCCATAGCCATAAGAATTCCTTGTAAGTTTTACATCATTGATGAGAATTGCAAGGTCTGGCAGTTCGCGTTGCTCCAGATCGCGCATGATAGAAGCAAAAACCTTTTTATGTGTGAAATTCTGTCGTACCAGAATCAGATTAGCATCAGTAAATTTCATTAGCAGAAAGGCATCAGTCACAAGGCCGATAGGTGGTGTATCTATTATGATAAAATCATACATTTCCTTAAGAAGAGAGAACATTGTTATTGTATTATCCGATGCAATAAGTTCTGAAGGATTGGGGGGAACTGGCCCTGACATAATAATATCCATATTTTCCACACCCGATTTTTGGATGATGGACTCAATACTGCTTTTATTAATAAGATAAGAGCTTATTCCTTCTGCATTAGAAAGACCAAAGTCCTTGTAGATTTTTGGTTTACGAAGATCAAAACCCATCAATAACGTTTTTTTCCCATACTTGGCAAAGATCGAGGCAAGATTAATGGAACAAAACGTCTTTCCGGCACCTACCATATCAGAAGTAAGAAGTATGATTTGTTTTTCTTTTCCCTTAAGCAAGTACTGCAAGTTTGTCCTTATGGATCGAAATGATTCTGCAATCGAAGATTTCGGGAATTCCATTACCACGACTTTACTATCTTTGTCTGAATGAATAACATGACCGATAATGGGAAGAGTAGTAATTTTCTCCACATCCTCCCGCTGAATAATCTTATCGTTCAGGTAATCTTTTCCAAGGATAAAAATAACGGGAACGATCAAACCTATGAGCAGCGCGATCATATAATTCATGCTGATCTTTGGAGAAATAAGTGTATTTTCTTCCGGATTTGCTTTATCCAAAACTTCA
>CAZUYY010000508.1:0-2586 GCA_964624935.1 uncultured Prolixibacteraceae bacterium | reverse complement strand
ACCCGCTGGCACAGGCGCCACTAACCGTGAAATTGATTCCCCTTAATTTGAATATCACCGAAAGATTCATCGAGACCGTGGAATTCATGGACTGGAAAATATATCCCGATCCGATCATCATGGTGTCTTTTTTCTGGCGAAGAATATCCACCGATTCGACTACCGGAAGAGCCGAACTATCATTTCCATAAAGAATGCCGATGGTATTTTTTTCCATGAAGGCAGCATCGATCCCGGCATTATGCAGCGCCTCGACGGTTGCTAAATAGGCATATTCCCCCTGAACAGGCAAACCCACGCGCATCCGGCGATCGAGAATGCCTTTAAGGGCGGGTCGCTCAACCCTGCCGGTCAGGGCAGACCGGAATCCCATTGCCTTGCGGACCGGATCATATATGATCCCCGATTTTCCCCGGTATAATGAATCTTTAACTTCACCGATATTCTTCCCGATGACGGAGTATATGCCCATTCCGGTAATAACAACCCTATTCATTTTCACTCTTCAAGCACTTTGTAATTTGATACTAATCAATCGAAAATCAAAAATCGTAACTCGTAATTCGTAA
Organism: uncultured Prolixibacteraceae bacterium; assembly: GCA_964624935.1. Lineage (GTDB taxonomy): Bacteria > Bacteroidota > Bacteroidia > Bacteroidales > FEN-979 > FEN-979. The sequence continues at coordinate 2,017 of CAZUYY010000508.1, read as the reverse complement.
TTCGTAATTCGTAATTAAGTATATAGTCCTCCATTCACATTGATGACTTCTCCGGTGATATAAGAGGCTTTATCTGATGCCAGAAATCCAACGACTTCGGCGACTTCTTCCGGTTTACCGAACCTGTTCATCGGGATCATTGCCTTGAGCTGGTTCTCATCAAGGTCTTTGGTCATATCAGAATGGATGAATCCCGGAGCAACTGCATTTACAGTCACATTTTTCTTTGCCACTTCCTGTGCCAGCGCTTTTGTCGCGCCTATGACACCTGCTTTTGCTGCAGAATAGTTGGCTTGTCCAGGCAATCCTTTAATTCCGGATAAAGATACTATGTTTATAATTCTTCCAAATTTAGAAATCAGCATGTCTTTTATAAGAAATCTTGTCGTATAAAAGAACCCATTCAGGTTAGTATTAAGGACATCCTCCCATTCCTCATTTTTCATCCACATCAACAGGGCGTCCTTCCTTATCCCGGCATTGTTAATAAGTATCTGGATTGTTTTTCCTTCATTGCGGGCCTGCCATGCATTGATCGCGCTTTCCACTTCTTCCTGGATGGCAACATCAAACTTCAGAAGTTCCCCATCGCTCCCTTTTTCCTTAACAAGATTCAGTGTGGCTGCAGCTTCATCCGGACTGGAATTATAGTTGATCAGGACATACACGCCCATCTCTGCAAGCTTACAACAGACAACTCTTCCAATGCCTCTTGAACCTCCGGTTACGAGCGCATATTTCATGATAGCATCCTTGTTTTTGTGAAGGAGAAACAGACTCATTCTTCAACTGAAAACTGAGGCTTGTTCTCCATAATATATTGTTCGATATTCCGGATATCTTTGTACCTGATGGCGTCTTCCGTGAATTTCGGAACAATTTGCCGCAGATCATCGTATTTACTCATGGAATAGGAGGATAACCTGTCCCTGATCTCAAGATAGTCAATGGCCTGGAGGATGGATATCATCTCAATGGCCAGCACCTGGTAAGAATTGTCAATGATCTTTTTCGTGATCAATGCAGCATTGGTTCCCATGCTTACAATATCCTGGTTATCGTTGTTGTTGGTAATGCTGTGTATGTACATCGGAAACGAAAGCGTTTGATTTTCCGCCACCGTGGATACGGCAGTAAACTGTATTCCCTGCATGCCGAGATTCAGGCCCAGCTTGCCAAGATTAACAAATGGCGGCAGTTTTTCATTCAGCTTGGGGTTCATCAGGTAGTTCAATTGTCGTTCGGCGAGCATCGATAACTTTGTAATGGCGATTTTCAGCTTGTCCATTTCCAGTGCAACATAATCCCCATGGAAATTACCGCCATGATATACGTTGCGATGTTCTCCGTCGATGATGGGATTATCACTGGTGGAGTTCACTTCATTCATGAGGACATGGTTGGTATATAATATCGTATCCAATACGGGTCCAAGAACCTGCGGAACACAACGCAGGGAATAATATTCCTGCACCTTGTGTTTGAAAACCTCGACTTCAATTGTTTTCTCATTGTTGTAAAGATGATCGGCACGGCGGCGAATCAACCGGCTATCCCTGAGGATGAATTTCATGTTCCGGGCAACCTGACGTTGTCCATGGTGCGATTTTGCATTGTTCAGTCCATCGGAAAAATGATCGTCATAGGATTCCACGATCTCGGTGATCATAGACGAGGCCAGCGTGGACCAATCCAGCAGGTTATGGGCATGAATGGCATTGATCATCCCTATTCCGGTCATGGCCGAGGTACCGTTGATCAGGCCTAAACCTTCGCGGATGTGCATATGGATTGGTGTCAGGCCTTCTTCCTGAAAAACCTCAGGAGCCGGACGCAACGTACCTTTATATGATACTTCCCCTTCCCCGATCAGGTTCAGCGCAAGGTGAGCAAGTTGAACAAGGTCGCCACTGGCGCCGACGCCTCCATGTTCAGGAATATAAGGGTTGATATCCCTGTTTATCATTTCTTTAAGCAGTTCCACGACTTCGGGATGAATGCCGGATTTAGCCTGAAC
>CAZUYY010000507.1:0-2586 GCA_964624935.1 uncultured Prolixibacteraceae bacterium | reverse complement strand
CTTCCGGTCCTGTATCCTTTGATGAGTAATATCTTTTCCTTCAAGCAGAATCAATCCTATCTCAGGATGAACTAGTCCGGCTATAGTCTCCAGAAGTATGGATTTTCCAGCCCCCGATTCCCCAAGCAGAATAAAATAATCCCCCTGTTCAACCGAGAAAGAAATATCCTTCAAATAAAAATCCGAAAATCGCTTTGATATATTCCTAAGTTCTAACATCTTTCTTCTTTCATCTTTCATCTTTTCTCCATTCTCCATTTTCTATTTTCCGTCCTCCGTCCTCTTCTCTTGCCATCCACCTTAAGAAAATAAACAGTGTAAGTGAGATTAAAATAAATAGTACCGAAACCGGCCGTGCATATTTCAGCCCGAAAGCCCCAAAACGCTCATAGATCAGCACAGGCGTTATCATTGGATGATAAGCGACTACGATGACAGCACCGAATTCACTCATTCCCCGGGCAAACATAAGGATCAGTCCCGAAATAACATTCCTCCATGCAAGAGGCAGTGAAATAGTGAAAAAAACACGGGCGGGTGAAGCTCCCAGTGTAAGCGCTGCCTTTTCAGTACGCTCAGCAACACCGGCAAAGCCGTCACGGGCAGAGTTGATAAGGTAAGGAATACTCACAAATGCCATTGCGACAGCGATTCCTGCCGGATTACCGACGAAATTCAACCCGATAGCCGACCCCATTTTACCCAGAACTGTGTCCCTGGAAACAAATCCCAGAATGGCAATCCCGGCGGCAGAATGCGGAATCACAACCGGAAGATCAATAATGCCTGTAATAAGCTTTTTAAGTGGAAATATTTTTCTTGCCAGCAGATAAGAGAGTGGAATCGCAGCCAAGGCAAATAATGAAGTGGCCACAACGGAGATCCAGATAGTCAACCAGATACTCTTCGTGACCTCCTTGTCCTGTGCCGTCTCAAATAAACTCTGAGGACTGGTTTTTAAAAACATCCCCAGTAAAGGCGCAAGAATAAAAAGCAGTACAAGTGCCCCAAGGACAATAAATACTAATTGTATTGGTTGATATCGTTTCAATTTTAAATCTACATCTATAGCTTTATAACTCAAGCAAATTACAAAGTCACTGTGCCTCTTTTCTTCCTTTTCTCAGTGCCCCTCCCTCTTGGGGGAGGGGCCAAGGGTGGCGCTATTCGCGTCATGCGTCAAGATTTTACCAGTTAACCCGGATTTCAGAAACCGCCTTCACCGCTCTGTCCGAGAAAAAATCCCCCGAAGGAAAGATCCTGAATTGTCCGCCATCTTTCTCTTCTTTACAGGGTACGAGCAACACTTCCGACTGGTCATTCCGGTTCATGATTTCGCTGAAGCTGAATATAGCCCGGTAACCGTCTTTCCCAACGATTGTCACCAGCCCCTGCTGAACTTTCTTTTTATCCGGAGTAAAATATTTACCCAGAATCTCTTTCAGGTAAAACCCTGTAAATGGTTGAGTACTGTGAATGCCCCTGCCCCGGCCATAGAAAATGGTATAAACAGTTTTAGGTTGCAACTTAGGATTTTTACTGATGGTTGTAAGGAGCATATCTCCATTAAGAATTTTGAGATCAGGAGAATACAAAGGATCAAGATCACGGTTAATCGGAATTGATTGCGGCCAGGATCTGACAGTGATCTTTACAGGATTGGAAATGTTTCTTTCCGTGATAAGATCATTCCCGATAACCAGCTTTCGTTCAGCGGGTAATGGCCACAGATCTTTCGATTTGCTGGGCATAATGCGTGCCACCTCAGTAGCAATGATACAATTGTGAAGGAAATTTGGGTAATAGATCTCTCCCCAGCTAAGAACGACTTTTTCGCCTTTTGGATTTTCGATCTCAATATAAAGATCGATAATAGACTTAAATTCAGCCACATTCTTTTTTCTGACTATTCTGTCACAAAGAATGTCAAACAAAGAATACCCATCGTAGCGATAAGCACCAACGAAAACATCAGCTCCATCTTCCTTTAGTAATGTTTCTTTAACAATTACGCTATGCTTCGGTAGCTTTGAAAGATCAATTTTCCCCGGGTTCTCCACTTCACCATCCACCTCGATCTCCCCACCAGATAACCTGTAAGTTTCTGTATTGTCGTAAAAATTATTGTTCAAATCACCGGCATCAGCAGCTGGTAAAATTTTTTTAATGGAATCACCTTTCCCGGATTCTTGTCCCATCGTACCATTGATTATAAGCAAAAAAAATAGAAAAAACAGTATCGAAACATAATGAAAACGGTTCATTCTTCTTTTACATATCACTTTTAAATAAATCTAAAATATTACTTTAATACTTTTGTTCAATGCCTAATACTCAACACCCAGTACCCAATACCCAATACCTCTTTACCCTCAATACTTTCTCTTGGTTGCAAATTCCTTTAACTCTTTTGGAAGCTTATCGTAATTCTGAATTGCCATGGGAATTACCGATGGTTGCCCGCTTTTCTCCATGATCTTCATGCCTTTATCCTGTGAAAGCAGGAATTGTAAGAATGCAATAGCTGCAGGTTTATTCGGGGCATTACGAAGCATTGTGATGCCATATACCATTGGTTCGCCCTTA
>CAZUYY010000506.1:0-2590 GCA_964624935.1 uncultured Prolixibacteraceae bacterium | reverse complement strand
CCCTAGCCTCTGATAACCCCACCCCCTAGCCCCCTCCCCCAAGAGGGAGGGGGAATTCGTGACGTGAGACACAAGGTACCACACCCCCTAGCCTCTGATAACCCCACCCCCTAGCCCCCTCCCCCAAGAGGGAGGGGGAATTCGTGACGTGAGACACAAGGTACCACACCCCCTAGCCTCTGATAACCCCACCCCCTAGCCCCCTCCCCCAAGAGGGAGGGGGAACAGGATTATTTACGATTTGCGATTTTGGATTTACGATTATTCGAGTTAAAACAACTTATGAATTACCCCAGCCTTTAGGCTGGGGGCAAGGCAACCCACAAAAATAGCGGGCTTTAGCCCAAACTGTAAAGAAGAGAAGTCTTGGACTAAAGTCCGGTTCAACAGGTTTCTTTAAATCCCCGCGCTAAAGCGCAGGGTAATTCATTTTCGTCTTAGCACATCAAAAAAAGATTTAGCCCTGACAAGAGCCAGAATCAGTTTCATTGCATTTTGTCCCGGCCGGAGGAGACGAATTATTTGGGTATATTTGCGAGGATTCTATTTGATGACCGGATATAAAAGGGATGAAATACTTTCTTTCAGTATTTATTTTTTGTCTGTTCGGGCTGCAGATCTTCCAGCGCTCATTTACTATTGTCAAGCAATCGTCCTTGATCGGGGTGGCAGATAGCACCCGGCGCCCGGTCTTTTCAATCAAGGCATATTATACTTCAGAATTTCAGCCTGTTTTCCAGAAATATACAGAGGAAAAGATGGGATTTCGTCCAACACTGATCAGACTCAGGAACCAGTTTGATTACAGTGTTTTTCGTTATACCCAGGCCTCCGGCATTGTCATTGGCAAGAATGGGATGTTATTCAATATCAGCTATATTCAGAACTACATGGGATCAGTATTCAAAGGCGAACAAGAGATCAGGAGTGAAATCAGTCGTCTGAAAATGATCCAAGATGAACTGAAAAAGCACAATGTCGATTTCCTTGTCATCTTTGCTCCGGGGAAAGCCACTTACTATTCTGAACTTATCCCCGGTTATTTCAGGAAACGGCCGGTCACTAATTACCAGGCTTATATTGAAAACCTTTCCGGTTCGGGTATCAATTTTATAGATATGAATGCATGGTTCCTGAAATTAAAAGGGAAGACGAAATACCCTCTTTATCCTCTTAACGGGACACACCTGAGCACCTATGGTACAGCTCTTGCCGCCGACAGCATGTTCAGGTACATAGAAAAATTGAAGAAGATCGACCTGCCCGGCTTCTCCTGGGATAAGGTAACACTGTCTGATACCATGCGGTACTCCGACAATGATCTTGGTGAATTATTGAACCTGTGCAGGCCGGTTAAACAGATCCCCATGCCTTATCCGCATTTTATTTACGAAAAGGAGAGGAAGACAAGGCCCAGGGTGATTGCCATTGGCGATAGTTACTGGTGGGGATTTACCGCTACAGGCATCACTGCGAATGTCTTCGCGAAGGATCGCTACTGGTTCTATTTCAGGGATATGAAGGAAAATGGAAATCAGGCCGGACTTGTTGCCAATGTCAATCTTAAAGAAGAGTTATTCAACCAGTACCTGGTTATCCTGATGGCGACAGAAGCTACCTACCAGCTTTTTCCTTACGGGTTTACAGAAAGCTTCTTTGAAAAATGCATGCCACCGGAGACGACAGGGAAATAAAGCCGGCACATTAACTATTGATGATCAGGGCATCCTTTAAAATTAACCGGAAATAACAAGAAATAAAAGTAACCGTGAACTTTAACAGCACTCTTTTCCTCCTCTATTTTCTGCCGGCTTTTTTCCTGGTTTATTTTCTGCTGCCCGGGAAGACCAGAAACTGGTTTTTACTGTTTGCCGGCATTCTTTTCTATTCCTGGGGAGCGCCGCGGTTCCTTCCTTTATTGGTCATTTCAGTGGTCATTGATTACTTTCTTTTAAAGGATATGCAGCGCCGGGAAGGAAGCATCCGTTCAATGATGTTATGGGTTTCTGTAGTGATGAACATCGGATTGCTGTTCTATTTCAAGTACATGAATTTCTTTATCGACCAGTTGAACGCAGGCCTTGGCATGTTTCACATTTCCCCGTTAAAATGGTTTGCCATTGCCCTGCCCGTTGGTATATCCTTCATCACTTTTCAGAAACTGGCATGTACCTTTGATGTTTACAGAAAGACTTTTCCGGGCTTCAGAAGTTTAGCAGATTATGCGACCTATATTTTTATGTTTCCTCAACTCCTTGCCGGACCAATTATCAGGCCCGGACAGATCGCATATCAGATCAGGGAACGGCGCGATACCAGCACTATTGATCACAGACTCACGGGCTTTATCCGGTTTATTATCGGATTGTCCAAAAAAGTTCTCATTGCCGATGTCCTGGGCATAACCGCCAATTCCATCTTTAATCTTTCACCCTCAGAACTCTCCTGCGGGGTTGCCTGGATGGGAGCGATCACGTACTCCTTCCAGATCTATTTTGATTTTTCCGGGTACTCCGATATGGCCATAGGCCTGGCGCTTATGCTCGGATTTAAGCTTCCCGAGAATTTCAATAGTCCGTATCTCTCCAGA
>CAZUYY010000505.1:0-2602 GCA_964624935.1 uncultured Prolixibacteraceae bacterium | reverse complement strand
CCGGATAATTGACGGGAAAGATTCTGTAGGGTTTTTAGTACATGTAAAACATTTTATCGAAGAACCCCTGCAACTATTATTCCACGGGAATGATCCTGAAAAGATGTTACTGGATCTTTAAGAGAAATTAATTCTTTAGCTTACAAACACCTCCAGCGGTAGCAATCCACATGTTATTCTGACCATCTGCAGCCAAGGCATAAACGTTGTTATTAGGTAAACCATTGCTGGTTTGATAATTAGTCCAATGGGTACCATCAAATTTTGATACTCCCTGGTAGGTTCCAAACCATTTATTTCCTTGAATATCAATAAATATCGCCTGGATTGAATCACAAACCAATCCATTGGTCCTGGTATAAGTTGTCCAGGTTGTGTCATTAAACTCAGAAACTCCGGCTGCAGTACCAAACCATTTGTTACCTTTTATATCAATGGCAATGGCATTTACTGAATCATTCACCAATCCCTTTTGTATGAAAGAATACGTCCATTGTGTCCCATTTAATACTGAATCCTTAACCAATCCCTGTTGCCTGGTATAACTCGTCCAATTGGTTCCATCAAATTTTGATACCCCTCCGTAGGTACCAAACCATTTGTTACCGTGTGAATCTATTGCGATTGCCGGAACATAGTTATTCAAAAGATGTTGGCTCGTGGTATCATAGGTTGTCCAATGCGTACCGTCAAATGACGATACACCTCCATAATAGGTACCAAACCAGAGTGTAGCATGAGCATCAATGGCTATGCTGAGAACATTGTTGTCCACCAGTCCGTTGGCTATGCTATAGGCTGTCCAGGATGACCCATCAAATTTCGAAACACCTCCGTCCGTTCCAAACCATTTATTACCCCTGGAATCAATTTCAATAGAATAAACTTCATTACCTGCCAACCCATTTGCAAGGTTATAGGTGGTCCAATGAGTGCCGTCATATTTTGAAATTCCTCCACCATCCGTTCCAACCCATACTTCATCGAGGGTGTCTATCACCAGAGAATAAACAACATTGTTGGCCAAACCATTACTCGTTGAATATGATGTTCCTTGAACCTGGGTTGTATCTTTTTTACAGGCATAAACAATAAATACCATTAAGAATAAAACAACATATGATAAGATATTTACTCTCATAATTTTCAATCTTTTGTGAAATTTACTGCTGTAGTTCAATTACACCCGAATCGGTCCCAAACCATATATTGTCCTGTTGATCATTTACAATAGCATTTACATAGCCATCCAATTCATTTGAAGTGTAGGATGCCCAATTCAGATTTGCAACAATGTATTTAAATTTATTGGTTCCCCCTTCAATTTCTGTTACACCTGCGTTCGTGCCAATCCACGGAAATCCCATATGATCAATTGTTATTGAACAAATCGTATTACTTATCAACCCATCTATAGTTGTATAAGTAATCCATTGGTAATCATTGAATTTTGAAACTCCTCCCCCATTTGTACCAACCCATTTATTCCCCAATGCATCAATCGCAATGCATGCAATGAAATTATTGGGTAAACCGCTGTTGGTTGCATTAAAATTTGTCCACTTGGTACCATCAAATTTCAATAACCCTCCACCCCATGTCCCAAACCAATTATTTCCATGTGTATCAAAAGCGATGGTCCATATAGAATTATTTGTTAATCCGTTGGTTATATTATAATTGGTCAAGGTAGTGTTCGATAATTCAGAAATACCTCCTTGTGTTCCAAACCAAACATTCCCAGACGAATCACAAGCAATTGTATTGACCGTATTATTAATCAAACCATTCGTTGAATTGTAGTTATTCCAGGTTTTGTTATCAAATACTGAAACTCCTCCAGTTGTTCCAATCCACAAATTACCTTTCCGGTCGAAGGCAAGGCAGTTTACTGTATTACTAGCGATCCCACTGTTGGAGGTATTATAAATGACCCATGTGGTACCATTAAATTTTGCAATCCCGTTCACAAACGATCCTGTCCATAAATTTCCCTGGTTGTCAAAAGCCAGGCCTTTGATGTCGGAAGGGTCTCCATTGGCATATGTATAGCTTTTCCATGCATTCGTGGTCTCTTTTTGGCAGGAACATGCAAACATGGAAACAAAAGAAAAAATAACAACGATGGATTTCATCCTTATAAATTATTTGATTGTAACCGGCCAAATCATCCGGGTTTATATTCATTCGTGCCTGTAAAACAGGGCTAAGTTATAAAATATATTTTTACTATTCCCACAATCCTGACGATCACAATCCAAATCCAATAATTTATTACTTTTGACCGCATTGAACCAGGTATGAAAAAAATATTCCACATAATCTTTCCGCTGCTATGTATATCATCCTTGTATATATGTTCCTGCCGAAATACGGTTGATCCTAAGAGAAGTTCCGGTCATTCAAAAACAGAACCTGTCAAAGACATTATACAACCACCAAATGCGTTAAACGAGGAGGAAAAGTCAGAAGGCTGGGTTTTATTGTTCGATGGACAAACTTCCAGGGGTTGGCGGGGCTATAACCTGGATACCTTTCCGGCCAACAATGGCTGGAATATAGAGGATGGAGCTTTCTCCTGCGTAAAATCCAATCACAATCG
>CAZUYY010000504.1:0-2610 GCA_964624935.1 uncultured Prolixibacteraceae bacterium | reverse complement strand
ATGTTGCCTGAAACTGCAGAAGCCGTGAAGTCAACAGTAATTGAGTTGGTGTTGGCTCCACCCGTGATAGTAACGCCGGTAGGAACAGTCCATGAATAACCGGTGGCTTTGTTTATAGCCGGAACCGTGTAAACCACATCTGCAGCCCCTATGCACACACTGGCCGGGCCAATAATAGTACCTGCGGGATCAGGTAAAGGCTTTACAGTCACAGAATATGGAGGTGAAACAGTACCGTTGCCGCAAACATTATTGCCATAAACAGTGATGTTACCACTTGTGGAATTGGCTCCATAGTTCACCGTGATATTGTCGGTATTAGCTCCGCTGGCAATGGTAGCGCCGGTAGGCAATGTCCATACATAGGCCACCACATTTGTTATTGCTCCGACGGAATAAGCTATACCTTGCGCTCCGGCGCAAACAGTACTTGTTCCTGTTATGCTTCCGGCAGCGCCCGGAGGACCGCTTACAGAGACAGCATATTGAGTAGGTGATGATGGTGTGCATCCCGAAGAATTGATGAAGTTAACAGCTACCCATTGTGAACCTGCTGTAGTCCATGTCACTGTGATGGAATTGCTGCCGCCGCCAAAATTGATCGTTCCCCCGGATGAAATAGTCCAAGTGTACCCGGTCATGCCACCCTGGGTATTATAGGTTGAATAACCGGAATTTACACAAACACTGTTTGGCCCGGTGATGACCGGAATGGTGATCGCATTTACGGTAACAGGATAGGTCACTGGCGCAAGGGCTGTACACCCGTTTGTGTTGGTGTAGTTCACGCTTACAGTCTGAGCTCCTGTGGCATTCCAAAGAACAGTAATTGAACTGGTTCCCGGGCCTGAAGTAATCGTTCCACCTGCAGAAACACTCCATGTATAATTTGTCATACCTGCCTGGGTACTGTAAACTGTCGGCAGGGTAGTGCATGCGTTTGCGGGTCCGCTGATCGTAGGAACGGGTAATGCATTCACAGTTATATTGTAAGCTGCAGGGTTGAGACCTGCACAACCATTGGTATTGTTATAATTAACAGTAATTGTCTGGGTTCCGAGAGTGGTCCAGGTAATTGTCACCGTATTATTATTTGTTCCGCCACCGGCAGTAATTGTGCCTCCTGCTGTGACAGTCCACACATAATTGCTCATCCCGGCCTGTGTAGTATAAACATTTCCTGTAGTGTTAATGCAAGCGGAAGCAGGACCTGAAATTGAGGGCGTTGCAGGGGCATTCATGGCGACACCAAGTTGTGATGGCGATCCGTTTCCACAGGGAGCAGTTCCGTAAACAAAGATATATCCGGGAGAAGCATTGGAAGCATAACAAACCGTGATCGAGTTGGTATTTGCCCCACTGATCATTGAACCGCCGACAGGAAGGGTCCATACATATCCTGTGGCACCTTGTATTACAGGAACGGTATAAACATAACCACACCCCCCCTGGCAAACCTGGATTGGTCCTGTAATGGCACCTGCAGCACCGGCTAACGGGCAGCCAAGGACAAATGTGAGGTCGTTGCCGAAAGTGGTACCGCCTGAATTGGTGGCTTTGGCACGGAAATGATAAACGCTGTTATTGGTAAGTCCTGAAAGATTGGCAGTAATTGCCGTGGCAACATTCGTGCTGAGATTCGCCGGCACACCTGCCACACTATTGGAATAGGGAATGGTGAGGCCATAATCAAAGGCCGTCGTTGTGGGAGCCGAGTTCGCATTAACGGTCCCGTTCAGGGTGGCTGAAGTTCCTCCTACACCTGTAGCAGCAGTTGTGACAACAAGGGGCGGCTGTGCAGAAGTGGTAAAGGTCATATCATTGCCGTTTGTCGTACCTCCCGCATTTATGCCGTTGACCCTGAAATGGTACAAGGTGCCTGGCGTCAGGGCGCCTAAATTTACGGAAACTGCAACAGGGCTGTTTCCGTTCACGGGACTGGGAGTCCCGGCAATATTGGTACCATAGGCGACCGTTAACCCATAATCAAAACTTACTGTCGAAGAAGCTCCGTTTGGATTAACAGTTCCGTTAAGGGTAGCAGTATTAAATAAAACATTCGTCGCAGCAGTCGTCACAACAACAGGGGGTGCATTGGCAGTGGTGAAGGTCATGTCGTTTCCATTGGTCGTTCCTGCTGAATTGGTCCCGGAGCATCTGAAATGATAAAGGGTATTGGCAGTCAGTCCGGCAATGGCAGCAGATACTGCCGTGGCAGTCGAACCTGAAACAGGAGATTGAGCTGCTGTTACAGTTGATCCATAGGCAGTCGTAAGCCCATAATTAAAGGTTACCGTAGTCGAAGCGTTATTGGCATTAACAGTTCCGTTCAAAGTTGCAGAGTAAGCTAAAATAGCGGTGGCGGCCGTAGTGGTCACTGTGGGCGGTGATGCCGCTACCGTGCCTAATATATGCATGATATCCAGGTGACAGTCATCGCCAAACGGCGAAATAAACAGAAATGCAACATATAAAGTAGCTTGTCCTTGAGCGCCGGCCGGCAAAACCTGTGTCTCAAGAACCCATTGGTTTGTTGCGTTGTAACGCTCGAAAAATCCTGCGATGTTACATGTAACACCGTCCGTTGACCATTCAACATCTGCACCTTCT
>CAZUYY010000503.1:0-2620 GCA_964624935.1 uncultured Prolixibacteraceae bacterium | reverse complement strand
AAATAAAAAATATGGAAATTGAGGAAAAAGTAAAGAATAAGACGGTTCTCATATTATTGTGTTGCCTATTCATAAGGGGTGTTTTGGATGATCGTATCTGATCCATTGTCTGTAATTATTCTTTCCCTTAGTATCATTTTATTCATCATTGTGACACTTAGTCGTCAAAAAAGTTGTTTTTTTAGTGATCAGATAGGATTACCTTTCGTATCACCTGATTTTGTATGGTATTGTCTTCCGGCCTGTTATGTATAGGGTTAACATCATTATCAGATAGTTGTAGTGCTTTTTTGAAGAAAAATTTTCTAAAGTACTTATCAAACCGATAAATTGTGTCTAAGGTAAAACCTGCATCAACGATGTCTTTAACGAAATTCTTCTCGCTTTTATAGAATCCTCCCCAATCACAAAACCGGAATGACATTTTATTTCTGTTCATTACCGCTTCATGAATGACAAGCCGGCCGTCGGGCTTGAGGATCCTGAAACATTCCCTCACCATGGCCATATCATTGGTAAAGTGGTGATAAGCGCCAATAATCAGGATCATATTTGCCGTATTACTTTTTATTTTGATCTCTGTTTCATTCCCCGTTGCCGGAATAAAACTTGCGGTGATTTTTGACCCTTTGATCCTGGAATAATAGGGTAAATATGTATCTCTGATTTTAGAACGGGTTATACATGAAGTATCCAGATCTTCAAGATAAAATGTTATGCTATCATAAAAGACAGAATACATAAACTCCCTCCATCCGCTGCCTGCGCCAATACTTACAATCGTGTCACCTTTTGATAATCTTAAGGATTTTGCTTCAGATTTATAGTTGTTATAGGTCGCAGAATCCAAATTTTTAACTTCCTGGCATAGTTTTTGAAAACCGTGGCTGTTCGAATTTTTAAGGTTATACCTGATTCTTTTCACAACGCCACATGATGTGATTATACAAAGAACCATAAAAAAGATACTGTATGAAACTTTATGTTTCATTGATCACGGTTGATTTTCTTTTTGTTAACCTTGCATATAACTCCCTGCCGGCAGCCCCGCTGTCGGGTTTAGCAGAGTTTATTGTTGCTTTTCGTTTCCATTTTCGGTAGTAAAGATCACCTTCTTAACCAATTGCCCCGGCTTGCGGTTGACGGTTATGTGATGCTAATTTTTTAATGCTATCGAAACCAATATTCACGATTTATTTATGTGATTGTAAGTATTTTACAGCTTCCTCTAAGACACTATCCCGATTATTAATCACATCATCAATTGTTTTTTCAATTTGGATATCCGGCTTTACTCCAGCTCCGACATAAACCCTCCCGTCAGGATATGTGACATGAGAAACACAAAGTCCGGCCTTAGCGCCTCCGACTAATTTAAACTCAAATAAATTACCGCTACTTCCACATGAATACTGTCCCATTTTTACTACGTTTTTTGATTTATCAAAACACAATAAAAAATCTTCAGAAGCAGATGTTGTTTGGTGACCCATTAAAATAACAACAGGGACCAGGAGCCTGTCTTTTTTGGGAATGTCATTTGGCCACTTGACAACTCCTCTGTCTTCCCATAAATTATTATGGAAGCAATTGTACCCATCACCGGCTTGTGGATTATGTAAAGTATCCGAAGGGGAGAGCTTACTACCATAATACCGCATATCTGCAAGGTTTTTTCTTGTTTTGGTTCGATGACTTGAAAATACAGTATCTTCAATAAAATATTGTGCTATATACGTTCCATTTGACTCATTTCCTCCTGCGCCTTTACGCACATCGATAATAATTCCATTCGCTTTTCGTAATTCCGGTAATTTTTCTTTAAACAGGGAATCAATTTTACTATCAGCAAAAGAGTTCAATGTCAGGTAAGCAATCTGATTGTCAATCCATTTAAAACTAAATTGGCTGTCTTGAGATGAAAATGGTGGAATAATGTTATTGTCCTTGTTTGTTTTGACCGTCAGGTGTAATGATTTTATTTCTCCTCCGGGTGTTTTTAATTTTATCCTGAATTCCTGGCCGAACTTACCCAACAACAATGCCTTAACTGCAGCATCTCTTTTTGCGTAGTCTGTTGATGCATGAATAATTGGAAGGGTATTCTTCTCCAGATAATCATCTACAGGCAAATCATTAACTTCTATTATTTCGCTCCCCAGAGGTATCTCATTTACTTTACTTGCATTTTCTCTGACAACAATAGCTTTATTTTCAATATTTTCAAGCTTAAACCGGTATTCTCCGAACTCCTGCTCGGATAGTTCCTTATAATAATTATCAGGATGCCAAATATTAGTGTGACCATCTTTTAGCAGAGCGGCAAATTTGCTAAGTTGATCAAAATAGTCCTCATCGGATTTACTATCCAGGACTTTAGGAATAAATGCCAAATAGGCACTGTCCCAATTCAGGGTTGGGACATTTTCAAAGTTTGCAAAATTATAAGTTGCTTCAGACCAAAATTTTGACAGTCCGTAAATTTTTTCTGAATCAGACAATGTGTTAGATTCCTGTGTATAAGCGTATGATGCAAATGCACATAGGAAAATTAGTATGAAATATTTTTTCATGTGATTGATTTTTATTTGTCCGGGAACTTAATTACAGTGCTTTTACG
>CAZUYY010000502.1:0-2627 GCA_964624935.1 uncultured Prolixibacteraceae bacterium | reverse complement strand
GATAATGATGTCATCAAGGATCAGAGTGAAGAAAAGGACAGAAACACCAATGAGTGAGATCAGTAAAGTCTGACCAAATTCCCTCAGTCGCCCTTTACGGTATATCTTACGGTAGGTGCCTATAAGAATATACAGGATCAGCCAGAATACAGGGATAACAAGTTCTCCTAAATAAAGTTTCGGATCCAGGAATATTGTGCCCATATGGTGGAAGACCTGATGATCCACAACATATTTGCGAAAGATAAAGAAAAATGCCCAGGCCAATGCTGCCGACAGAAAATCTGCCACGACATATTTTATGACCTGGAGTCTTTTATTCATGGGGTGACCTCGATTAACAATCATATCAATTTTTAAAAGGATAATACTTTAATATTATCCAGCAATATCTGGTAGTGATCCCCGGTAGTATTCTCAAAATAAAAATAAACCTTGAAATACTTTTCCCCTGTGTATGAGGTAAGAGCAGTACTAAGGTCAATATATATTTTCTTCCATTTATTATTTGTAGGATTCAACGTCATAATCGGAGCATTTGAAATGAACGTCGAGGATTCATCATAAACATCGATTCCAACGACCATGGAGGCATTCATATTAAAATTCATTTCCAGGAAAGCTCCTGAATTTGACGGTATGGCAAAAGTAGAATGGGAAGCAGCAGCAAAAGTTGCGCCAATTGTATCAAGTTCAACAATACCTGAATGATAACCTTCAAGTGTCAGTGGTGAATTGCTTGGAGTCACACCAATCTTTGTGGTTGCTCCCGAAGTCGAATCGAGGGTGATTGCAGCATTGTCAAAATCCTCTTTCCAGATAAATTTTGTTTTTGAAGAATAAGCTGTGGAAAGAATGCCGACATTAAGTATTTTAGCCGGAGTAAGGTTTATTGTTTTTGTAGTATCCACATAAAATGGATAGGCGATAATGGTTGAAGCGATCCCATCTTTCTTAACTCCCGGAAGAACCTCAAGTTTATGAATTCCTTGTTGCAGAACCGGAAAAGTGGCCGGAAGTTGAAAGAAACCAATCAGTTGACCATCTACATAAACACATGCGTCTGTGATTGCATTATTGGCCGTTCCCTGAATTGCATAATTGGTGGTAAGACGTATTGAGTCGATCTTCAGGTAGGAAGGAATGGTCTGATCACCGGAAAATTTTTCACATGAGGTCTGTGCAAGAAGCAGGAGAAGGGAAAAAGAAAAGATAAGAATGTGTAAATATTTGCTAAACATCATAAACCGGAGTCTCGGAAGTCCTGAAAAATTAACGCTTTATTAATTTGAATATTGTTAAATTTTCAGGAAAAGATTTGAACAATATTTCCTGAACAATGAGCAAATCAAAGGTTGTTTGCCGATTGGTTAATCTTCTCGATCACTTTATGAGCCACTTCAAGCGCACAATAGCCATCATTAATTGTTACTAAGGGGACGGTATTGTTTGTAATCGCATTATAAAAACTTTCAAGTTCAGTACGAATGGCATTTGTTGGTTTTATAGCAGGTTTGGTGAAAGAGATCTGTTTGGTGCCTTTACCAGGGCCCAGGTCAATCGTTATGCTCTTTGAGAGAAAACCGGATTTATCGGGATCCTTGATGCGGACAACTTCAGCTTCTTTGGTGAGAAAGTCAACCGCAATATAAGCATCCCGTTGAAAAAAGCGTGACTTACGCATATCTTTTATGGAGATCCGGCTGGCAGTAAGGTTAGCCACACATCCATTGTCAAATTCAATTCTGGCATTGGCAATATCAGGAGTATCGCTCACCACAGCAACGCCGCTGGCACTGATCTTCCGTATGTTGCTTTTGACCACGCTGAGAATGATATCTATATCATGAATCATCAGGTCAAGGATCACAGGAACATCTGTTCCACGGGGGTTGAATTGTGCAAGCCGGTGAGTTTCAATGAACATCGGTTTGTTCAGATAAGGCTCAGCGGCAACAAATGCAGGGTTGAACCGTTCCACAAATCCTACCTGTACTTTCACATTCGCTTCACCCGCAATCTTGATCAGTTCTCGTGCTTCTTCCAGCGTTGAGGCAATTGGCTTTTCAATAAATACATGACGAAACTTCCGTAAAGCAGCAGAAGCACATTCAAAGTGAGAGATTGTAGGAGTCACAATATCAACAATATCCACGGCATCAATCAACTCGTCGGGAGAAAGAAACCGCCTGATATGAAACTCTTTTTCAACCTTTGCCGCATTTCCATCATCCGGATCGTTGAACCCGACCAGTTGATAGTTCTTGATCTCCTTGATGCACTTGATGTGAATCTTCCCAAGGTGACCGGCACCTAATACTCCTATTTTCAACATCGTTAAATGTTTATGATAAAAATTCTCTGATTGTCCTACTGTCGGCTTGTTTGTATTTTTTACAAAAGTAGCTTTTTTAGTGCGATTGAAATGCTTATTTTCGTGAAAAAATTGAGAAGGCAGAAAGTATTATGATCGATTCTTATAAACATCAGGGATTACGGAGAAAGCTTGTCGAGATTATCCGTGAAAAAGGGATCACAGATAGTAAAGTACTGGAAGCAATTGGTAAAGTTCCACGGCATTTTTTCTTTGATTCTTCTTTCCTGAAATTTGCATACGAAGACAACGC
>CAZUYY010000501.1:0-2639 GCA_964624935.1 uncultured Prolixibacteraceae bacterium | reverse complement strand
CTAAGTCCAAGATAATTATTAGCACAGAAATTCCATACTTTCTGACCTCTATCCGTTTTAATTTCGACCCCCTGGGGAGTGGTCAGGATTCGTTCATTCTTATAAAGTCCTTCGGAAATAATGTTATCGAGTTGTTTCTGGAGATGATCTTTGAATTTTCCGTACATAGAGTTACTGAAGAGATTAGTTTACCGGGTGACAAAGGTAAAAATTTACTGGTTATCAGCATTCGTTTTTCGCTGATTTTAGTTGAGTAATAATTCGTCACGTGTGACATAAAAATTATCCGTATTTTTGAAGAAACTTTATGAGTGCGATATGAAAAGAGCATTTATTATTATCATGCTGATTGTGGGTGGTGTGGTTATTAACTCCACCTTTTTGTCATGCAAAAAGAAAGAGACTCCATTGCCAAATTTCCCTCAATTGATCGGGGACTGGACAGGAACCACCTCACAGGGAACCAGAATTTATCTGGGTGTTACGAACATAAAAGGGAATCTTTATATTAACCAATACGACCTGATGGTTTATACTAACACAGGATACCAGGAATATAAAGCAGGAAGCAGTAATGGTCTTGCATCAATCCCGAGTACGCAATTCAAGATCCATATCGGTACCGGAGGTGCAGGTGAATCATACATTGGTGGGACTTTCGATATACCTGACACCACTTTGTTCGGGAGCTTTGCTGTTTACCCTCCGGGGGATACGATTGATTTAATTACCGGTACTTATTCCAGTATAAGAGGTAATTAAATTCCTTTTCCCGGATTATCAGGTATTGGGAAGAGATTGTTCGTTTTATCCACAGGTCAGGAAAAGCAAGAATAAAGTTAATCTTATAATCAAACAAATCATTCAGGATATGGAAAATTTCATTTATTGCAACTCAACTACGCTTCATTTCGGAAAGAATTGTATTTACGGGCTGAACAATGTAATTCAGCAATATGGTAAGAAGGTTTTATTTGTTTATGGTAAGGGATCTATAAAAAAAACAGGACTTTACGACACGGTGTCAGATTATCTGAAAGAGTTGCATGCTGAAGTTTTTGAATATTCAGGGATCAGATCAAATCCGGTGATTGAGGATGTGGAGGCTGCAGCAGCGCTCGGTCGCAAATACAAGGTTGATGTCATTCTCGCAGTCGGGGGAGGCAGTGTGATCGATTCGGCGAAATTTGTTTCAATAACTATTCCTGTTACTCATCCTGCCTGGGATTTTATTACCCGGAAAGCAAAGCCAGAAAAAGCGGTTCCCCTTATCTGCATTCTGACTCTTGCTGCTACAGGAACCGAGATGAATCCTTTTGCAGTAATCTCTAATCATGATGCTAAATTTAAAGACGGATACGGATCGTCCTTGATGTATCCTGCTCATTCCTTCCTTGATCCGCAATTAACGTTGACTGTACCCCTTGATTACACAGCATATGGGATTGCAGATCTGATCGCGCATAGTTTCGAAGCATGGTTTGGTCCCGGAGAAGCCACACTTAGTGACCGGTTCATTATTTCGATAATACAAGAAGCGATGCAATACGGGCCTCCTTTGCTGAAAGATTTGCACAATTATGAACTCCGTGAAAAAATTATGTTTGCTGCAACCATGGCGCTGAACGGCCTTACACTAATGGGTAAAAAATCGGGTGACTGGGCTGTTCACGGGATCGGTCATATCCTTTCCCTTCTTTATGATATTCCTCATGGCGCTTCCCTTTCCATTGTTTACCCTGCCTGGCTTAAATACATAGAAAAAAAGCATCCTGAACGGATCGGCCTTCTTGGTTCAGGCATTTTCAATCAACAGCTCACTTCTTATGAAACCATCTGGCGGATAGAAGAAATGTTCCGTTCGCTGGAATGTCCGGTACGGTTGTCCGAAACAGGCATCACCGTCAATAAACAAAAAATCCTGGAAACTCTGGTTCTGAATAAGGTCACGGGGGAAAATTACAGCCTTAATGAAGAAGATTTAAGGAAGATTGTTGAGTTGTTTTTGTAAAAAAAAGTTATTGTTACACGCCAAGTTATCATAAAGGTACTTATATTTGTACTTTATTAATAACTTAAAGGAGATTAAAAATGAAAGCAGCAAATTTCACGGAGTTCAGGACAAAACTCAAACAATATCTTGATGAAGTCGAAAATAATAATGAAACATTAATTATTAAGAGAGGCACCGGACATGGGGCAGTTCTGATTTCATTGGATGAATTCAACTCAATTCTTGAAACTGTTCATCTTCTAAGTTCAAAGAAGAATGCTGACCGGCTGTATGAATCGATCAAACAAATGAAATCAGGTAATACTGTTATAAAAAAATTGATACAAGAGTGATGAGGATAGTTTTTTCGAAGAATTCATGGGAAGACTATAACTCCTGGCAATCTGAAGACAGGAAGATGTTGAGGAAAATCAATGATCTTATAACGGATATTCAGAGATTCCCGCATGAAGGAGCAGGCAAACCAGAGCCTCTGAAATATGATTTAGCAGGATTCTGGTCACGACGAATTGACAGGGAGCACAGGTTAGTTTATCAGGTTATTGGTGAGGACATTTTAATATATAGCTGTCGTTATCACTATGACAAATAGAATGAGGGCACCATATCACCCTGCCACTTTCCT
>CAZUYY010000500.1:1771-2639 GCA_964624935.1 uncultured Prolixibacteraceae bacterium | reverse complement strand
TGTCTTATGTTTCTCCATCAAATCCAGCCAGTTAAAAATGAGTGTAAATGGAAAGGTGCCCAAGTAGTAAAAGGGGAGAAGGATGAAAAAAAACTTTGAAATGTTCAGCAATTGGATGGGGTATTTCATAGAAAGCCGCCAACCGGTCTGACCGGGTTTTCCATAAGAATAACGGGCAGTGGTTTTTGTAAAACCTGCCTTTTTCAGTTTATCCTGTATTTCATTAATATTATATCCATCACGAACATGTTCATCAATGAAAGATGCTTCTTCGCCATGGTCATGAACATCTGAACCTCCCTGATCAGACGGGGTTGAGATCAGCAATGTTCCCTGACTGGTGAGGGCATCAAAAAAATTACGGAAAACCTGTTCATCATCTTCAATGTGTTCCATGACATCCACGGAAAGGATCAGATCAAAAGCGTTGGTATGGCTGTATTTGGTCAGATCGGCTATTCCGAATGTGACATTATTCCGCCCGATACGTTTGAAGAAAGCGGTACAATCGGCAATTTGTTCCTCTTTCACATCTACGGCTTCAACCGACCAGTTTTTGTTCTTTCCTGACAGGTAAAATGAATATTGTCCGAAGCCTGAGCCTGCATCGAGAATATGCTGATTTCCCTGATGGTTTTTACCCCAGGCACGAATCTCTTTTTTTACATGCCAGGTTCGGAGGAGCAGAATATCCAGAAGTTTATAAAAAAGTATCCTTAGAAACGGGGTTTTATTAAAAAGACTACCCAGTGATTTTTTAATGGGATCGTATTGCATAGGTTTCTGATTATTTTGCCAAAGATCAGGAATTATCTTTTAAGAGATGATCTATATTGTCAATATAATCCAGTGAATCGTCGATAAAAAA
>CAZUYY010000500.1:0-1761 GCA_964624935.1 uncultured Prolixibacteraceae bacterium | reverse complement strand
AAAACTGAAGATCGGGAATAACACGCAACTGGTTTCGTTCGCGTGTGCCAAGATCATGACGTACCTCACGGGTTCGTGTCCTGATCTTTTCAAGCAAGGCGTTTTTATCTTTTGTGGCAAAAAGGCTGAGATATATCTTTGCCAGTGACAAGTCCTTGGTAACATTAACCTTGGTGACAGTGATCAGAGATCCACTGAAATGATTACGTGATTGTTCCTGAAAGATTGTGCCAAGATCCTTCTGGATCAGGCGAGCGATTTTTTGTTGCCTTGTAGTTTCCATCCAACAAAGGTAACGAATTCAATAAGTTTATAAAGTTTATAAAGTTCATAAAGTTATTAAAGTTTTGAGATTTGTTGGATCCAACACCCAATACGGCTAAATCTTTTTTTGAGGTGCCGGATATAGAAAATAATTTACGATTGGACGATTTTCGATTCCAGATTGAATTTTTTGATTGACGATTTACAATTGAAATCAAGACGACTTATGAATTACCCCAGACTTTAGTCTGGGGGTAAGGAAACCCACAAAAATATAGGACTTTAGTCCAAAACAAAAAAACTTTTGGACTAAAGTCCAATTTGATATGCATCTTTGTACCCCCGCGCTAAAGCGCAGGGTAATTCATTTTCGTCTTAGCACATCAAAATAAGATTTAGCCCCCAATACCCAATAACAGTCTCTCTCAAATTACTACCTTTGGAGGTCGGCAGTTTGCAGTCGACAGATGTCGGTCATAAAGAAATAGAATGAATGCTTCGCGTTCAATAGCTTTTCAGGTGTTGCCATCATTGGCACGACTATTGCCTTTGAACGGGTTAATACGGATCACGGGGCAAAGAACTATTTTTCCTTTTTATCATGTTGTTTCGGATGAAGAAGTTCCTCATGTAAAGCATCTTTATACCCTCAGGACTACAAAACAATTCATTCAGGATCTTGACTTTTTCCTCAAATATTATAAACCTATCGGGATTTCAGATCTCCTGGGAACCATCCATAATGGAGGACCATTTTCAGGCAAATGTTTCTTGTTATCGTTTGATGATGGTTTACGCGAATTTCATGATGTGGCCGCTCCAATCCTAAAACAGAAAGGCGTTCCGGCAATATGCTTCCTGAATTCAGGATTTATTGATAATAAAGATATGTTTTACCGTTATAAGGCAAGCCTGCTAATAGAAAGACTTCAAAAGATGAATTATCAAGCAGATAATAAAAACTTTCCTGAAAGCTGGTTTCATGAAAATGATCTTCCCTTTAGTGATGATTATCATGGATTGCTTATGATTTCATATGCTGACAGGCATCTTTTGGATGAACTGGCTTTAAAGCTGGATGTTGATTTTGATGAATTCTTGTTGAAGCAGCGGCCTTATCTTGACCCGGTTCAGATTTTTTCACTAATTCAACAGGGATTTACATTTGGCGCACACAGCATCGATCATCCCGAATACAGGTTTCTTGAGGAAGAAGAACAAATCAGGCAGACATCTGAGAGCATCGATCTGGTCTCTAAAAGGTTTGGCATAATGGAAAAACTGTTTTCGTTTCCGTTTACCGATTACGGGGTCAAAAAGACTTTTTTTGAGAAAGTCTTTGATCCGGAAAGACCTATGGCAGACCTGACTTTTGGAGGTGCAGGCCTTAAGGGTGATTCTGTCCGGAGAAATATCCAGCGTATCC
Source organism: uncultured Prolixibacteraceae bacterium (assembly GCA_964624935.1). Taxonomy (GTDB): domain Bacteria; phylum Bacteroidota; class Bacteroidia; order Bacteroidales; family FEN-979; genus FEN-979. Next base: position 71 of record CAZUYY010000500.1, on the reverse strand, counting down.
CGTTTGAGGGAACTTTCCTGAATGCTAAACAGATACTGGGAACGGAATATCTTTATTATATGATTAAAGCT
>CAZUYY010000499.1:0-2641 GCA_964624935.1 uncultured Prolixibacteraceae bacterium | reverse complement strand
CCGCAAACTAGCAATTAAAGGGGCCAATGACTTGGTTTCACAATCCATAAACATGATGAGTGAAGGATTGGAGAAAAACGAAAAGATCAACAAGGACCAGAATTGGCTGAAAGACGGATTGAACAGATTGAGTTTTGAACTATCGGGGGATAAGGACCTGGAGCAGATTACGTCAAAAGCCATCAATTTTATCGGACATTATGTAACAGCAGGCCGGGGAGTTATTTACCGCTTCGATGATAACAAAAAAACACTCAATCTTATCAGTTCCTTTGCTTTCACTGAACGTGAAAACCTGTCTAATTTTTACACATTGGGCAATGGAGTGGTTGGGCAGGTTGCTCTCGAAAAGAAGCCAATCCTCCTTACCTCATTGCCAAAAAATGAACCACCTGTTACAACAGGAACAATTTCAGCAGTTCCTGCTAATACTTATACTTATCCTCTTGTTTATGAAGATGAGCTTATTGGTGTTATTGAACTGGCTTCCCTCCTGCCATTTACCAGCATTCAGATGGAATTTCTGGATCAATCGAGTCAGGTAGTTGCTTCCGGAATATTTACCGCTATTCAAAAATCGAAGATCGGTGATTTACTCAGGAAATCCCAGATTTCTCAACGTGAGGCTGAAGAAAAAACAATGATGGTGCAGGAGGCTAATGCCAGGCTGGAAGAGCAATCGCAGCAGATACAACAACAAACGGAAGAACTGCAACAAAGCAATTCACAACTCGAAGAGCAACAACAACAACTCCAGCAACAATCGGAAGAACTTCAGCAGACGAATGCCCAGTTGGAAGAACAACAACAACTACTGATGCGTCAAAAAGAAGATCTTCAGCTGGGGAATGATAACCTCGAACGGGCGAAAAATGATCTTGATCAGAAAGCAAAAGACCTGGAATTATCGAACAAGTATAAAAGTGATTTTCTTTCTACCATGTCGCATGAACTCAGGACCCCACTGAATTCCATTATTCTTCTTTCGAAAATGATGCAGAAAAATGAACGAAGAAACCTGGAAAAAGACGATATCAAACGGGCAAAAGTTATATATTCAGCAGGAGAAGAATTGCTCAGATTAATCAATGATATTCTCGACATATCAAAGATAGAAGCCGGGAAATCAGTGCTTTTCGTTTCTAAATTTCAAACGGAAGATCTGGTCACGGAATTAATGCAATTCTTCTCATCAATGGCGAAGAACAAAGGACTCACTATTTCAATTGAAGATAATTTGAAGACTACCCTCATCAGCGACAAGGATAAAGTTTCGCAAATACTTCGTAATTTTATTTCCAATGCAGTGAAATTTACAAAGGCGGGGAATATTCTTATTCGTGTTGGTGAAAGTGGAATTCCGGATAAACCTGTAAAGTTGAGTGTAAAGGATACCGGAATTGGAATTGATGAAGCAAAGCACAAAATAATTTTTGATGCCTTCCAACAGGTTGACAGTTCTATTTCCCGTGAATTCGGAGGAACAGGACTGGGTTTGACCATTTCCCAAAAACTTGCTGTTTTACTTCATGGGAAAATTACCTTAGAGAGTGAATTAGGAAAAGGCAGTGAATTTTCGTTACTTCTGCCGAAGGTCCTGACCCCTGATGAGGGAGAGCCACATGAGATGGAAAACACCACTTACAAGATACCTGCGAAAGAAAATCAACCATCCGTAATGCCTGTGCCTGTTGCTGATAAATTAATTGATGATAGAAAAAAGATCAGACCCGGTGATAAAGTTATCCTCATTGTGGAGGACGATCTTACTTTCTCAGATATTGTTGCCATGGTTGTTACCAAGATGAAGATGCGGGTTTTAAAAGCGACAACAGCTGAAGAAGGACTCCAACTTATCCATAATTACAAAGTCAACGGCATCATTCTTGATCTGGTACTTCCCGACATGAATGGTGTTGACTTTATGCGAAGGTTAAAAAGTTATAAGGAGTTCAGACATATTCCTGTCCAGATAATATCCGGTCATGAAAAGACCCCTGAACTAATGAGGATGGGCGCGCTTGACTTTTTGCAAAAACCGGTTGATCAGGAACAAATCCAGCAAGCCATTCAGGGGATTCTGGACTTCAGTGAAAAAAATCCGAAAGATCTGCTTTTAGTCGAAGATAATGTTGTTCACCGTGAAGCCCTGACAGAATTAATAAAGAGCCTTGATGTGCGGGTTACAGGTGTGGAAACGGAAGAACAAGCAATTGTTGAGCTTCAGAAGAACATCTATGATGCCGTGATCATCGATCTTGGGTTAAAATCAGGGGACGGGATGAATATCTGCAAATTTGCCCGTGAAAGACAGATGAAAATTCCAATTATAGTATATACCGGGAAACAGTTAAGTACAGATGAAGAAAAAAACTTAAAAAAATTTGCTGACAGGATCATAATAAAAACTGTTCATTCAGAAAACCGGTTGATGGATGAACTGATGTTATTTTTACATCAAACCCAGAAAGAGAATATTGATCAGCCTGAATCCTCAGACATTTCCAGAAGACCAAAACGACTTTCCAATCGAATTGTACTTGTGGTTGATGATGATATCAAGAATGTATTTGTATTGAGCACGGCGTTGGAGGAACACGGGGCAAAAGTGATAGATGCACAGAATGGCCAGGAAGCACTT
>CAZUYY010000498.1:0-2649 GCA_964624935.1 uncultured Prolixibacteraceae bacterium | reverse complement strand
TGGGGGTGGGGCTATCAGGGGCCGGGGCCGGGACTGGGGGTGGGGCTATCAGGGGCCGGGACTGGGGGTGGGGCTATTAGGGGCCGGGGGTGGGGTGCTTTTTTATTCCCCGAAATAAGTAAGATAATCTTTCGCTGCATCTTTGAGCTTCCCGTTCCAATGCTGGCTTGCTGCTTTTGCATTGGCCAAAGTCATAGTGTTTATGTATCGCAATCTCTTTAACACAGTAAATGCATTGATCCGGGTTTCAAACTCGTATTGTGGTCCTGAATAAGCAATAAGTTCGGGCAGGTTCTCTGTTTTGCCTTTCGTGATGGCTATCTCAAGCCATTTCATCCGGATGTTCAATCCCCGCCATCCTGTCAGGCTTTTGGTCATTTCAAGATATTCATTCGTATTCTCCGGAAAGGACTGACAAAGATTTTGCAATGCCAGTTCCTGATTCAGGTACGAATAATCCTGCAATGCTTTCTCGAATCCGGCTTGCAGTGATGCAGGAACAGGAGAAACATCTTTCAGTACTGCTTTTCTCACATTGGCGTCGGTATCCTTAAGGGCCTGCCTGAAGAGATCGATGGAAACATCCGTCCGGTCGGCAGAAAGCTGATCAATGATCTCTGATTTTGTTAATTGAAATGTTTCTTTCCTGTAACAGTCTGCAAGAAACGCAATCTTTTGAGTGACCGGAAAAGAACGTAATGCCACCAGGGCATCATACCGGTCTATCATTTCAGGAGCTTTGAGAGCCTGTGCTGACAATTCTTCAAACCCTTTGTCGAAGTCAACTTTCTTTACCACTTTCCTTCCGGGGTCGAATAACACAAAATCGATGGTTCTCTTTCCCGGGTTGGGGATGATCACTTCATGTGTTTTATTCTCAATCCATGCAACCAGTGTGTCAAAATGTGAATCTTTGTAATGCACCTCAAACCGGATAGGCATTTTGAACAGACCCACCATGTTGTTAGTCCCCTGAATTTGTGTAACGGTTATATGAGTGGCACGTTTCCCGGTTGTGTCATCCAGAACGGTATATGAGACTTTGTACTCAGGTTCGCCTCCGTGAAGTATCCATTCTTCGAAGAACCAGTTATAGGGAATTCCAGTTACATCATAAGTACAGCGAAGAAGATCGCTGGTTTGCGCGTAGCCGAAACTGTACCTTTCAACGTAGCGTTTTATTGCATCCTTAAATTCACGGTCACCCATGACATTCCTGAGCATTCCCAGTACGAGTGAGCCTTTCTGATAAATCCGGGCATTCCCTCCCATTGAGCTTGCCACCGGGTAATTGTTTGTCTTTGCCGCATTGAGAACAAGTGTCAGCTCATCGTTCATGACATTCTGGTAATAATCATTCCCGAAAACTGATTTCTCAAATATCTTCCCGTAATATGTCGCGAAACTCTCTGTGAGCCAGACATCTTTATTTACAAGATGTGCAATACAATTGCCAAACCACTGATGTGCCATCTCATGGGCATTTGTATTGATATAGTTCCGTTGCCAGTATGCATGCGGATCAATAAAAATGAAATCTCCAAAGACAGTGGATGTGGTCGTTTCCATAGCGCCATACATATAATCGATCACAGGCGCTTCGCGGTAAAGTGGATACGGATATTTTACACCCGTTTCCTTTTCCAGGAAATCCATCATCGCCTCCGTGTACTGATAAGTGGGCTGGACCTTGTCTTCCTGTCCATGATAATACCAGAATTCGAGGGGAACGCCACTGGCTGACTTTGAGGATTTATAATCATAATCACCAATAACCAGGGAGGTTGAAAAGTAAGGATGATCTTTTGCCATACGGTAATGCCAAGTCCGGGTGCTGTCAGGATTATCCTTAACTTCTACCCTCTCGCCATTAGCAAACACCTTATAGTTTCGATTGAAAGTGTAGAACATGTCCATGGTAATTCGGGCATCAATATATGGAAGCCACCCATGCGGACGATGTGCCCAGATCTCTTTTCTTTTACCCAGCTCCTCGGGTCGCCAACCGACAAAATAAATTGCCCCTGATTTAGGTTGAGCAGTATAATCTATTAACATTTTATATTCAGAATGAAATTTAAGAAGGGAGGATGGAAGGTAAATAACAAGGTTTGAACCCATTAATTTCCAGTCAGATGGACGAAGAGTGAGTGCCATATCTTTTCCTGAGATCAGGATTGAGTTTATCTTGAACTCAGAAGCATTAAAAACGATCGAGTCTGTATTGTAACGATTAGGCGTAAAAGTAAATTCCGTCTTTGCAATAACAAGATTCTCTTCCGGTTTAAAGCTCACATCCGCCCGGATATGTTTCAGCGTAATAATAAGATCAGTGGGAATACCTGCCGGATCGTTAAGATAAGTCGTAGTCTTTTCCTGTCCGAAAACTGATATAAAAGCTAAAAAGCCAAATAAACTCGTAAATATTTTCTTCATACCCGCAATTTAATCCTTGAAGTTAACTGTTTGTTCCTTTCTCACTTTGTCCGCTCGTCCGTTTGTTACTCTGTAACACTATCTCCCCGCCCCGAATGGGGAGGGGTCAGGGGAGGGGCTGTGACTCTATGTAAACTCCTTCTTCAGCATTTCAACCCAATCCGCTACCCTCTGACCGGTGAGATTACTTTCGAATTCTTCATCAATAGCAAG
>CAZUYY010000497.1:0-2650 GCA_964624935.1 uncultured Prolixibacteraceae bacterium | reverse complement strand
AAACGAAGCACCTCATCCCCCGGCCCCTTCTCCTGAAGGCGAAGGGGAGATGTAATTACAGGGGGCCTATCTTTCCAGAATCAACCATGACCGTATGTTTTATTATCCTAGTTTCCGGAATCGCTGATATCTTCAGTCAAGCCTGTCTTTGTAAGGTTAATCCTCTCTTTTACCGGGTAATATTATTTTTTGATTCACCTTAAGTCTGTTTGACTCTTGGCGGTTTATTCTCTTTTATAGTACGATGTTTTTTGGATGGGTTTGATTTTATTACTATCTCCAGATGCTTCCCTAACCCGGTTTCAATAATTTTCCTGAGTGTGGCCAGTTCAATATCTGACCTGTCATTCTCTATACGGGAAATATAATTTCTTGTAGTCCCGCTCCTCATAGCTAACTCTTGTTGATTCAATCCTGATTTTAACCTCTCCTCCCGAATGAGTTGTCCTATTTTTACTACAAACTCAGGTTTTTCAGGTTCACTATTTTGAAAAAGAATATCTGCCCCGATCTCGAACGGCACCTTCATCTTTTTCCTGTCCTTAAGGGTAATAAATTGTTCAATATCCCATGAGAGTGTATTGTTCCGTAATTCAACTTTTTTGAATTCATCAGTGTTAAACAATACCGATGCCGGAGTATTTTCTTCAACTCCGGTTTTTTTTAAGACTTTTCTGAAATCAATGATCCTTGATTCACCATTGTTAAAAACAACGGATATTGCTAATCCATCTACCCAATTAATTTTCAATATTCTCGGTATCAGAATGTTTCGTCTCATTTTAATGCTGGATTTAATTCATAAAATACTTCTGAAGCCCACTCTGAATTCCCGGACAACCAGTCATATACCTGTTTTTTTCATCTCTGATCGCTTTGTCGATTGATGATTTACGATTTGTCAGGCAGTGCCTGACAAATTGAATGACGCGTCTCACCATGGTTTTACACCATGTTCCTCTGCATAAATTTTTATCTTTTCAACTTCTGATACATCAACAAATTCAAAATCTTTTGACATCCTGAAACTTGTCCAGATATTATGCTGGCGGTTGAAAGTTTCTTTGTCCGGTTCTGCCGAAATAAGAAAACCAACTCCATCTTTCAGGGCTTCCTTTAATTGTTTCAGGTCATAACATTCGCACTTGATATGATTCAGGCTGCGTTCAAGGTCGACAAATTGTGCATAGACAGGAGTATGGTCCATTCCAAATAAATCAACAGTAAGGGGAATAATAATAGAGGGATATTCTTTCTCCGTCAGTTCTTTAGCTTCCGTAAAGTATTGGATGACTTTGGGAAGAAACTCTTCTTTTACTAAAGAAACTTGTTTTAATGATCTTTCCTGGACTGGTTGCTCAAAATCAATATATTTCTCAAAAAGTCTAATAAAATTCTCTTCGTTGATAGCAATGTCAATTCTTACAGGTTTGCAAAAAGTAATAACGTTATTATTGTAGAGGCTCAGGTAATCAATATACTGTTCATTTACAACAGGATGTTGCATATCTTCTGTATCAGGGGAAAAAATCAGGTTGTTTGATTCATCGATTTTAAAATTTAATTTCCCAATCGCTTTAACGTACCTCTTGATGAATTTGTATCGGGATTCGTTCACAAGGTTCTTGACGATTTTCAATTTATTAATGGAATAATGGAACTTTGAAATGATCCCATTGGAAAGAAGCAATCCGATGGCGAGTTTTTCTTCTGATTCCTGCCTTATCGGAACGGATAATATGCTAAAAAATGTTTTCATGGCTTCCGGTTTAATGCATACTGAGTAAATGTAAAGAATGCAGACAGGGTTTCTGCCTGCCAGTTCTTTGAAAAATAATGATTTAAGTAGGATTTAGTAATAAAAGGATCTACGCCCCACTCAGGAGGTACATTTTGAAGTATTTCATCGAGGCTTTCATGGCACAAAGTTATATCCTTTTCAAATTCTCTTGTAAATGTTGTACGAATGTCTTCTTTATTTTGTTGCAAAGTTCGTAAAAAATTCTTACTCATGAAAGGGGCTGTCAATATACTCTCATTTTCAGTTATTTGTACTGGGGGTTTATCAAGATTATTTCCATTAAAAATCTGAACATGATCGATCGGAATAAAATCATCATTATCAAGGTCAAACAATAAATTCATGTTGCCAAAATTCCGATCTTCATTGGAAAGCCATATATCAAAGAGTCCTATCTTCAAATATTGAGTAACCAATTTTTTAAGATGTTCGTTAGGAAAAGGAAACTCAAGAAAAAATTTGTCAATTTCCTTGTAACTTGAATTGAACAGGGAACCAAAACAGGGAATTTTAAAATAATGGTAGGGAAAGTTTACCCACGTTAAATGATCTCTTTGAACCTGAACGAAAGCAAAATCGGGGACTTTTAATTCCCATAGTTTTAAAAATGTCGCGGCAATGTATTCGTTAAAAAGACTTGAAGCGGGAACGTTTCCAGTTAAATATTTACAGATATATTCATTCCAGTCCTGACAAAATACCTTAACCGGTCTGCTTCCCCCGGTTGTGTAACAATCTTCAGGAATGATTTCCCGGATACTTTTCAGATATTTTTCATCTTTAATCACTTAGCTGATATATCTTGATTTTTTCTTTGTATTCTTCCAATCTTTTTAGTCATTTTTGTTG
>CAZUYY010000496.1:0-2652 GCA_964624935.1 uncultured Prolixibacteraceae bacterium | reverse complement strand
AGGCTCAATATGGATCACCTCCGTCATCCGGAACCGGAAATTTTTCTGGCCTTTAAAGATCCGGCGAAATGGAGAGGTAATAGAAACCGCTGACAATCCACAAGACGCTACCTGATATAGCAAGGGCTGAAACGTATGGTGGTTATTTTTATCGATCAGAATGATATCAAACGGAGCCTTCCTGAGCTTCTTAATCAGTTCAATTCCACCGAAACCGCCACCGATGACGACAAGAACAGGTTTTTTCTCCTGGTTCATTTTTTGAAGATATTAGAGTCTGAATCTTTACAATAAATGTACCAATTTGAAATACTGACGATTTGACTAATTAACTGGTGAACTGGTGAATTGGTGAATTGGTGAATTGGTGAACTGGTGAACTGGTGAACTGGTGAGTTAGAAAAGTCGGCAGTTGGGAGGGTGGCCGCAAGGGTTGCCATTGAAGTCACCCCCGAAATAATACCGCTCCGATGGAGCGGATAAATACCTGATTCTCTATTACAGCTAACAAAATATTGCTCCTCCGGAGCAAATTAATATGGACTCCCTGTAAACTGCCTACTGCGAATTGCCAACTCCTTCTACTTGCAAATAATCGTAAATACACAATCGTACATTAGCATTGTCGAGTTCACTGAAGATGGTTGAATTATTTGAAGTGAATATTAATGCCATCATATTTGTCTAAAAGTTCAGGAAGTGTCATTGTCGGAATCCCCAACTCCTTGCAAATTGCAGGTATTTTCTTAAACAATTTATTGTCATTATTGCTTTCTGTTTCTTCGGATACTAAAATAACTTCTTCTCCATCCTTAATGTAATTCAGACAAAGGATAATTTGTTTTATATCAGCATTATTCAGAAAGTTGTTTTTTTGATTATCAAACTCTGTGTCAGTCAACCCTCTTTGTTTTCTTACAACCGTATTAACAAATTGATTTTCGACCTGTCTAAGAAATTTGGCTGGTGCCGGAGCTAATATAAATTCTGTTTTGTAAGGGACTTTTGCGACTTTCATAAAGGCCTTATCTTCAAGATAAGTGAGTGTTCTAATTACAAGCCCTTTAGCATTGTAAGAACATTCTTCCAGAACTTTATCAATGATAATGATTTCGCCATTCGTGATTTTTTCTTTAACGAAATCAAACAAGACTGATTTTTTATCGAATGGCAGGTAATAACGAACCAACGACAATAGTGAGTTAGTGTCTATTACCACCTTCATAGTAAAAGTTTATCGAGTTTATCAGGCGAAATATTCAATGTTTTACATACGTCATACTCACTGATTACTCCAACAAAAAATGCCGCCTGAATAGTTGAGATTAACAAGGGCGAATTAATGGGTTTAGGGGTAGAACCCTTTCGTTCTATTCCTTGCTGCTTATCGAGTTCCTTTAATTTCTGCCCGGACTCTTGCTTTTTTTGGAATCTTTCATCAAAGTCAGCTTTAATTGTATTATAATTGCTTTGACTGATTTTTTTTTCGAAAAGAAGTCGTGTAAATAAGGCTATTTGGCTTAAATGCGTATTATTTGAAACCTGTTCTATTGTCTCAAAATGATAATCATTCGTTCCATCAGCCCTAACAATACTATCAATTGCCCTATTGAAATCTCCTACTAAGAAATAAAAGGCAAAGTCATTACACCATCTTTCAATCGCATTTAATTTAGAATTGGCAAGATTGGATATATCTAATTGTTCTACTTCCTCTTCGTTCAGAAGGTAATGCCCTAATTCATGAATCAAAGTAAAAATCTCCCGTCTGAAAGAGGTTTGTTGTCTTTTCAGAACAATCACATTTGGATTAAGGAAAAATCCATCGATATTGGCTTTTTCTTTTTTATTCCAGGTTTCTACAAACTCTAACACCAAAATGTTTTTCTCAGCAAGTTTGCTAATCAATGCTTTCAGAAATTCCTTCTTATCTGTTAAAAACTCCGGATAAAGTTCTTTTCGTAAATGTTGAGCAACTTTTTTTGGGTCCTGATCAACTAAGAAAAATGGCAGTGTTCTCTGCATGTTCAGTTCAGCAAGTTTGGCTGTTGCAGACAGAGATATTTTAAACTCCTCGAAATGATTTACAATTTTCCTGGCCCCAATATTCAAATCAGTTCCAAACTTTGTTTTTCTGAAAAATATACTCGCATCCCGGGATACATCAGGGGATTTCGGGTCTAAATAATAGTGTAGCCCTTTGTTAAATATTTTGTCAATCCGTTTGAGATGACTAATGTTTATCTGATTGCCCAGAATGTCATTTTTAGTCAAGGGATTTTTAAGCCCTTCACTTACGAGCGAAAGTAGTTCTTCCTCTGTCATTTTGAATAATGATAGTAAGTGCCTTATTCTCAATATATTTTGTTCTACTTTCAAGAAGTTATTCTGGTTTTAGGCAAAATTACGATAATACTTTTATCTATAATCAATCATAGGCTAAATCTTATTTTGATGTGGTGGAATGAGAAGATAATTTACGATTTACGATTGTGGATTTACGATTGCATTTACGATTAACGATTTTGGATTTACGATTATTTGTGAGTAAAGAGGACTTATGATTTGTCACAGACCTTTATGCTGCGGGTCATGGGAACATAATTTACTCCCGGCCCGACCCTTGGAGAGGAAAAATATTGGACTAAAGTC
>CAZUYY010000495.1:0-2667 GCA_964624935.1 uncultured Prolixibacteraceae bacterium | reverse complement strand
ATGTTGTTCTCGTATGAAAATCCACCGGGGACAAAATATGTCAGTGGTTCCCAGTACGCCCTCGGCATATTGTTGCCCGGCGCTAATTGCCTGTACTATGACAAAGGCGACTACTGGCCATCGGTCATAGATACTTTATACGATGAAGAAACGCTTTCCTGGCTTGAAAAGAGGATCTCACTCATAGCCATTCATCCACGCAAATCTGATTACCATGTGCTTGACAAAACCCAGATAACAGCAAATAAAGCAAAGCGTCTCGCACAAGCCGCTACTAGTCTGTGGCAAGCATTGCCTGACAAAAATGCGGAAGCCTTCGGGAATGCCATGAAAGACTCTTTTGACGCACAGGTGTCGATGTTTCCACTGATGATGAATGAGGCAGTTAATGACGTAATTGAAGCCTATAGATCAAAATGCACCGGCTATAAGCTTAGTGGAGCGGGAGGGGGAGGATATCTTGTGGCGTTCTCAGAAGAACCCAATGACAGGGAAATGAAGATCAGGATTAGAAGAGGGATATAATAATTACGAATTACGAATTACGAATTACGAATTACGAATTACGAATGATTTTTTTTATTTTCGAATGACGGTTTAAGGTTGAGCCCACTTGGAAAAGTCTTTCTTTACCGCAAAGGCGCTAAGACGCTAAAAAGCGCTAAGAAGTGTGATAATTTGTATTGGGTATTGGTTTTTTTTGAACAATCGAATATCGATCAACGATTTTTGAAGTAAGATTAAAATTCGTTTTCGGAGGGGACTCAAATATTGTTAACATTTCTTGTAAAATTGCTCACTCGATTGGGCAAATTCTTGTATATTTGCCCAATCGAACGACTAAAATCTTATCTTTTTGTGATCTCGCGTGATAAAATAAAAGAAATCATCCTTACATGGGAAAATGACATTTCAAAAATAAATATCTTTTCCAGGGAGATCTATCCCTTTCTGAAGGAACAATATTCAAAGCCTCTTCCGTTGGTGTTGCAGGGTATCCGGCGGTCAGGAAAAACCTACCTGATGTATAAACTTTTTCAGGAAAGCCGCGATGCGTGCTATATTAATTTTGAAGATGAGCGGCTGATCGATTTAAAAACCGCGGAACTTGAAATATTTTATGAGGAGTACATTGGATTGAAGAGACCTGACCGACCGGTCATGTTTTTAGATGAAGTGCAAAATGTTCCGGGTTGGGAAAAGTTTGTCTCCCGGCTTCAATCCAAGGTCAAATTCGTCATATCCGGTTCCAATGCCTCTTTACTTAGTTCAGAATATGCCACATCTCTCACCGGAAGGTACATTCCGATAAGAATTTTCCCATTATCATTTAAAGAATTTGTGACTGCAACCGGGAATAAAGCCTTACACTTAGAGATCACAGAAGAAAAAGCCATCCTTCAAGGTCTTTTCAATGAATACTTAAATTTTGGAGGTTTTCCGCAAGCTTCGCTTGACAAGGATGGAACACTCATCAAGACGACCTTTAATTCTATTTTGTACAGGGATATTATTCCAAGGTTTGGGATTCAAAATGCAATAGCGCTTGAAACACTTGCCCATTACCTGGTATCGAATCCGGGGAAACCTGCTTCCTACCGAAGTCTTTCAAAATTAATGGGAATCAAACATGAAGATACTGCAAAGAACTATCTCTCCTATCTTGAAAAAGCTTACTTGTTTGAATCTTTATTACGGTTTGACTTTTCCATAAAAAAACAAATGGTCAATCTCAAGAAGATCTATCCGGCTGATCCCAGTCTGACCAGGTTTGCAGGAAACCTGTTTTCTGAAGAAAGGGGAAGAATGCTTGAAACCATTGTTTTTAATGAACTCAGGCAAAGGGGTCATGATCTGTTTTACTGGAAAAATGAAAGGGGAAAGGAGGTGGATTTTGTTGTATGTGAAGGAATGAAACCAAAACAACTTATTCAGGTTACTGATACTTTTGTGGATGAACGGCAATTAAAACGGGAGACTGACCCTTTATTTCTGGCATCTGAAGAATTGAAAGTGGATGATTTAATAATTATCACGACTAGTACAGATTATGCTCCTTTCCCAGAGAAAATTAAAATGAAAACTTTCATCTCATGGCTTCTGAATTAAATCAAGTGCGAAGTGCAAAGTGTGAGGTGTAAAATAAAAGCAACACTTCGCGGTAAAACAGACTTTTCAAAGTGGGATCCATATTCGTTTATTCAATTGAAAACATCAAGGAAGGTGCATTAAAGTGCACTATATTGTATTTTAGAGGCATAAACCCATCGAATATTACGAAATGTGCTATTAATTGCACTATTTGATATTATTTATTTTAAAAAGTACTACATTTGCACAAAAAGAGCATTATAATGCACCAGAAAGAATTAATGAAGATATTGAAAGATCGTCGTGAAGCTTTAAAAGTCACTCAGGAACACCTTGCCGAAGTATCGGGTGTAGGACTACGGACATTAAAAGCAATAGAAACCGGGACAGGGAATCCTACCATTGATACATTGACAAAACTTGCAGAAGTGCTGGGTATGGAATTGAAACTCGAAGTAAGAAAACCACAATTGTAAGTTTATGCGGGCAGCAGAAGTTTATTATAATGGAGAATTGGCCGGCATCCTGACTGAAGAGTCCCGTCAAAGTTTCCGGTTCAGGTATGATGATGCATGG
>CAZUYY010000494.1:0-2677 GCA_964624935.1 uncultured Prolixibacteraceae bacterium | reverse complement strand
ATTAAAAACAGATTTGGATCTACGACCTATCTACCATAAAACCGATGATGCCTCAATGGCACACCTTCATTTGGGCATATTAGCCTATTGGTTGGTCTCTACAATAAGGTACCAATTAAAGCAACAGGGCATGCATTCTGATTGGCGTGAAATTGTCCGCATCATGAACACTCAAAAATGTGTGACAACAAGTATCGTGAATATCAGAAATGAAGTGATCTCAACACGTCAATGCACGGAACCAACCCAGTCGGTGAGAACAATATACGATCACATGAATTTTAAATATGTTCCTTTTCTTAGAAAAAAATCCGTAGTCCTCCCTGGAGAAAGTATAAAAAATTAAACTCTAATTATCAAAACGTTACTGACGCATAACTGCAATGTGGGTTAATTTGACCGCTGCCGAAGCACAGAAATTCTGGCCCATTTATAATGACATGGATGCAAAACGTAAGGATATCCATAAAAACATGATGGATAAGATGAAAGAATCGAGGGATACCGGAGCGATGACAGAAAAACAGGCTCTGGGAATCATTGATGCGGATATTGCAGCTAAACAGGCAGAAGTGGATCTCACCAAGGAGTATGTTGCAAAATTCAAGACCGTTATTTCTCCACAACAGATAGTAATGCTCGGGAAAGCTGAACGGGAATTTAAGGAAGTTCTGTCATGGAGGCTTGCTGAGCGGAATGATTATAGAGATAGAAGGAATTGACAAGAGATGAGAGGTGACGTGGAGAGTTTACTGTGAAGGGCGACCTATGGGTCAGGGATTATTCGAATAGGCATAATTTCCACCCTGGTACCAAAAATTGGTTTTATCTTTCTTTTCGCTAGAGATAACGGTATAGCCATATTTTTCAATTACATTCTTATGCAAGGCATTGAAATAAAGCAATAAAATATTCCGGTTGTTTGCTTTTACGGACTCTGCGATATTCTGCAAAACAATATCGAGCAGTTTATAATTGAATGGATTAAAAAAATAAAACACATTGGCATCAGATGGTATCTGATACTTCGTTGCATCATTGCAGATTATGTCATAATTAATAACTCTCCCGGAGTTTTTAGAGAATTTCTGAATATTTATTATGCATTCCTTTACTAATTCAGGAGAATACTCGACCCCGATATATTTTTTAAATCCGTACTGTGAAGCCAATAATATTGCTGCACCTTTACCACAGCCAAAATCAACAAATGTGCTTTCCCTGAAATTCCAATCAATCTTTTTCAACATTCTATGAAAGGAAAAATGACTGATGGGTTCATATCTTTCATGGCCATCTATGTGCGGGTTTTCTATTTGTGACCGTTCCCAATCCAAAGAAGGATTCATTTTTAACCCATGCCATAATTCGAACCAGTATTTACCATAGAGTGCTTTAATTGCATTCCAGACCCCAATCTGTTTTACACCATAAATGACATTCTTAATCTTCATATGATATAATCTTTAAAAATTGAATCAAAAACAGGCACGCATAGGAATACAAAATTAATCAGGATTTGGATTTTAAACTATTTTTTCAGAAAAACACAAATATACAAAGCACAGGAAAGTGTTGTGTGGTGAAAAGTTCATTATATTTGCCTAAGCGAGAGCAATTTTATCACGCAGTTTGGCAATGAATAATCGTAGGCATATGTTATCTTTTTCCATGCACTTCACAACCTTATTTCAATTTAAATGAAAGCAATACAGAACACCAGCAAAATGGCCGGCTTTTGCCGGATGAGACTTATTACTATAGAAGGAGCGACCCACCGGGTCATAAATGCAAGATGTATGATTTAAATAAAAATCAATATGAAAAAGCTCACCTACATTTTAATATTCTTGTTTCCAGTGGGTTTGTATGCTCAGTCCTGGGAACTTCTTAACCCAAAGCCAACCTGCAATACATTGCATTCAGTGTTCTTTCCTGATCAGCAAGTGGGATATATGGCGGGGTATAATACTGTTATTAAAACGATTGACGGGGGGAATTCATGGGATCTTGTTTATAGCGGACCTATTACAGCTTTTTTATCCATTTATTTTGTAAGTGACACAAAAGGGTACGGAGTCGGAGACAGTGGAGTAATTGTGGAAACAAAAGATGGAGGTGTTACATGGGATAGCATTAGCTCGGGAACGACCAGTAATCTGAATTCAGTTTATTTTACAACGCCCGACACTGGCTATGTGGTTGGATCTGATATTATTCTCAGGACAACTGATGGAGGGAACACATGGCGCAGACAGCCTTCCGATCAATTTGGCAATTTGTCATGCATCTTTTTTGCAAATAAAACTGTCGGTTATGCATCCGGTTCCAACGGGATCCTGAAGACCACAGATGGAGGGGAAACATGGGTTAGTCTTATATCCGTCGAGGGTTCCACATGGTACTACTCTCTTTTCTTTTTTAATGCTGACAGCGGGTTTGCAGCCGGGAGCAGCGGGACAATACTCAGTACAAAAGACGGGGGAATAACCTGGCAAGGGGGAAGTACAGGACAGGTAACACTTATGTCAGTATATTTTACAGATATAAACACAGGTTATGTTGTTGGTCTTGATAAGACGATCCTGACAACCAGCGATGGAGGATCGACCTGGAATAGAAATCTTACAGGATTATTGCCTTCAAATTCGCTTTATTCATATTACTCCGTATTTTT
>CAZUYY010000493.1:0-2677 GCA_964624935.1 uncultured Prolixibacteraceae bacterium | reverse complement strand
TAATTGATAATTGATAATTGATAATTGATAATTGATAATTGATAATTGATAATTGGTATTGGGTATTGGGTGTTGGGTATTGGTTTTTTTGAACAATAAAATATCGATAAACAATTTTTGAAGTAAGATTAAAATTGGTGTTCGGAGGAGATTTAATATTTTTTAATTATTTAATGTAAGAATCCTTATTAACTTTGGTACTGAAAATCCTGGGTTGTTAACCTGAAATCTATGAGGAGTTTTACTTTTCTTCTCTTTTGTTTTTTCATTTTTATCTTTTCTTCAGGTGTTGTGAAGGGACAGACGGGTACGAATTGTCCGAACTCGGATTTTGATCTTGGCAACTTCAATGACTGGACCGGGTGTTACGGTACTTTTACGATGGTTGGCCCGAATCCGGTGTTAAGTCCCTGCACGACGCAAGGGTTTGCCCAGCATTACCCAAATCCCGGAAGAAGACAAATTATTATGAACGGACCGGGATACTATGATCCTTATACCTGCAATAATGTGATAACCGTCTTCCCGGGGGAAGCCTATTCTTCGCGGTTGGGAGATACTTCTGAAGGGGGTCATGCCGAACAATTAAAGTTCGAGATCACGGTTACCAATTCCTCTTATCTTTTTATTTACCGGTATGCCGTTGTGCTTGAATCACCCAATCATTTGTACAATCAACAACCGGGTTTTGAAGTTGCGATAGAATCCTTGTCGGGGAACATTCTTGATTCAACCTGCGGATATTACCTGATCTATTCACCCACCTGTGATTTCCCGCCCAATTGTCCAACCCCCGTCGGATGGCATTATTGTCCAAATGTAGGTAACCAGGGCGATGGATGTTACTGGAAAGACTGGACTACCGTGGGGATGAATCTTAGTCATTATGCCGGACAAACCATTCAGGTTGTTTTTACCACGCATGGCTGTGCTTATACCGCTCACCGGGGATATGCATATATATCGACCTCCTGCGGCTATATGTCGATCCAGACTAACATGTGTTCAGGCGATACCTCCGCAACCCTGACGGCTCCGCCCGGGTTTGCACATTATCTCTGGAGCAACGGGGACACGGTTCAACAAATTGTGATTTCACATCCGACTACGGGACAAACCATCAATTGCATTCTTACGGCGCTTAACGGGTGCAAGGATACCATCTCGGAACAAATTAACGTTACGGTGATCGTTTCAAATTTCACTTATGGAACAGCCTGTTCCGGACTTCCGACACAATTCACTGATGCCAGTTTTGTCAACCAGAATGCCGTCACAGGATGGAAATGGAATTTCGGGGATGGCACTCCAATAATCACAGGAAACCCAAATCCCCAGCATACATATACACTTCCGGGCATCTACAATGTTAAACTTGTATCCACCTCAACAGACGGATGCAAGGATTCTATCACGAAACCAGTGACTGTTGACACTCTGCCTCTTCTGACAAATAATCCGCTTTTTGAAAAGATATGCAGCAGAAGCAGCACAAACCTCACCCTGACATCCAATAAACCGGGAGATACCTTTACCTGGACGGCTACGGCAAATTCGGCACTGGTGACCGGTTTTTCAAATAACACAACTCTTCCAACCACAGTGATCAACCAGACGTTGTTAAATACCGATACTAAAATCGATACCGTTACCTATCACATCACGCCTCATTCAAACACATCTTCATGTACCGGTCCGGTGACTAATTACAAAGTGGCAGTAAAACCATTGCCGGTACTGACCACTTCGCCTCTTCTGAAATCGCAATGCGACAGTCTTTCCACGAATATCCAGCTTCTTTCCAACAACGACAGTACGCTTTTCACCTGGACCTGTACTGCAAGCTCGCCGGATCTGAGCGGATATTCAAATAATACGACTACCCCCGGAACGGTGATCAACCAGGTCATTTATAATTCGGGGTATTCTGTCGATACGGTGATTTATCATATTGTTCCCCATTCCTTCGGATGCGTTGGAGATACCTCAAAGTACAGAGTGGCGGTATATCCATTTCCAAATCTTTCAAATAATCCTCCTGCCGAAGCAATCTGCAATAACACAGCTACCAATATCACGCTGACATCCAATGTAGCGGGAACCCTTTTCACATGGACATGCACACCAAGTTCGGGGAACCTCTCGGGGTACAGCAATAATTCGACGCCGACGACGATTTTAAATCAAACCCTGTCAAACTCAGGATATACCGTTGGAACTGTTACCTATAACATAATTCCTCATGCCAATGGATGTGCAGGACACACTGCGGCTTTTGTAGTGACGGTTTATCCGGTGCCCAATCTGACAAATTCGCCATTGAGCGAACAAATCTGCGATAACACTTCAACAAATATCACGCTGACTTCGAATGTTTCCGGGACTTTATTTACCTGGACGGCTACCCCCAGCTCGGGCAATGTAAGCGGGTTCAGCAATAATTCAATACCCACGACCCTTCTTAATCAGACTCTCATCAATACAAGCGCCACAGATCAAACTGTCACATATAATATCACTCCTCAGGCCAATGGATGCAACGGGCTGCTTTATCATTATGTAGTTACGGTGCATCCGCTTGTGAATCCTACGCTGACGGGCCCCATCAGTAGCTGCATGGGTTCTTCTGCCACCTATACCACCGATGCAGGAAATTCAAACTACGCATGGACGGTAT
>CAZUYY010000492.1:0-2689 GCA_964624935.1 uncultured Prolixibacteraceae bacterium | reverse complement strand
CCATTTCACCGGCATTTTTCGGCTACTCACCGTTTATCCTTATCCGTGATGTAACTTTCGTCAGGATGGTTCGTCTTATGGTCAACAAAACAAAAAAATGAGAACCATGAAAACAACAACAGTCATAGCAGCAAAACAAGCGATCTTGATCTTTACCCTCTTTTTAGGTTTCCAGATCCAGAATGCATTCGCAAAATCGCCAGTAAATAGCGACCCTTCAAAAAGCACTCTGTACCTTTCGACTTTCGTGCCGGTAACAATAAAAGTACCCTCTTCTTATAATCTCCTTCCCGAAAACATGCTTAATTTGATTGCCCTCGCACCCAAAGCTCCCAAAGAAGCGACCTTTAATGACGATGATAACTCAACAGAAATAAGCTCAGAGCTTCTGAAGAAATTCGCGCCCGAACCTCCAACCGAAGCCGACATCAATGATTCCTCAATTCAGGTGGAAGTGAATATGAAGCCACTTAAGTTCACTGTCCCCCTTGAAGCCAACATCAATAATTTCTGAATCTCTTTTTAAGGTGCCAAACCCCACCCCCTGACCCCCTCCCCCAAGAGGGAGGGGGAAGAGAAAATACGTAGAATAATATTACTTTTTTCATTTCAGCGGATTAATAAACAAAACTTTTATACCCATCCCCTCCCTCTTGGGGTAGGGGCTGGGTATTAATCTTTCAAATTATGGCATATCTTGGAAAATCTTTTGATCGTGATTTCTACTTTGGTTCAGGAAGGGAGATTATAAAAAGAGCAAGATTTCTGAGAAATACAATGACGCCAAGTGAATATATTTTATGGAATCATATAAGAAAGAAAAGACTTTCAGGAATAATATTCCGTCGTCAGCATCCTATTGGTCAATTCATTGTAGATTTCTATTGTCATGAAGCAAAACTTGTCATTGAGATTGACGGTAATATTCATGACAGTGATGAAAATAAAGAACACGACGAAAACAGAACCTTTGAGCTTGAAAAATCCGGATTAAAGGTGATTCGATTTAAAAATGAAATGATCATTGGCAATATTGATGAGGTTCTTGAAATCCTGCAAAAGGAAATAAAAGCCAGGTCTCTTAAGAAGCCATAATGCAAAATACCAGCATTCCCCCTCCCTCTTGGGGGAGGGGGTCAGGGGGTGGGGTATAGCACCTCAAAAAAAGATATAGCCTCCTTAACTAAAAATAGAAAGTCTGAGAAAAAAAATCCTACCTTGCAGCAAAATCAACCGCCGTGAAACAAACGCTCAGAAGAACAAAAATTGTAGCTACAATAGGCCCTGCAAGCAATTCTCCGGATAAGATCCGTGAACTTATAAAAGCAGGAATGGATGTTGCAAGACTTAATTTCTCCCATGGAACACATGAAGACCATGCAGCCGTTGTCACCTTGCTCCGCGAAATCTCCGACGAACTGAATACCCCTGTAACCATTATGCAGGATCTCCAGGGCCCAAAGATCAGAGTGGGACAACTGGCAGGGGGACAGATAAAACTGAACGCCGGAGATAAGGTCTCTCTCGTCCCTGAACATATGTACACGAAACAACCAGACTTTATCCCGGTCGATTATCCGGACCTTTCTGAAGATGCAAAAACAGGCATGACAGTATTGCTGGCCGACGGTCTCTTTGAGTTAGAGGTAACGGATATTGAAAAAGAACAGGTAAAGTGCATTGTAAAGGAAGGCGGCACCCTGCAAAGCCGGAAGGGCGTAAATTTCCCGCAACTGAATCTCCGTCTGCCTTCCCTGACTGAGAAAGACAAGGATGATCTCATTTTCGGACTGGAGCAGGATGTCGATTGGATATCCCTGAGTTTTGTGCGTTCGGCGGCAGATGTTGTCCTTCTGAAAAAACTCATTAAAGAAAAAGGAGTTAACAAGCCCGTCATTGCTAAAATTGAAAAACCACAGGCTGTGGAAAATCTGGAAGAGATCCTTGACGTATCGGATGGCTTAATGGTTGCACGTGGTGACCTGGGCGTCGAAATGAACCCGGAAAGGGTGCCGATGATCCAGAAAAAGATCATTGAGCTTTGCAACCGGAAAGGCAAGCCGGTGATCACTGCCACTCAGATGCTTGAAAGCATGATCCATGAACCGCGCCCTACCCGGGCAGAAGCCAGCGACGTAGCCAATGCAATTATTGATGGTACAGATGCAATCATGCTTTCAGGAGAAACGGCCATGGGTGAATTCCCGGTAAAAGCAGTGGAGATGATGAACCGTATCGCAATGGATGTGGAAGCTAAAATTGACTTTAAAACTTACCCCCACAGTGACAGGAATGACGTTCTTGCATTAAGTCAGGCAGTAAATGGGATCGAAAAAGTTGTTGATTTATGCGCAATCGTGGTTCTCACTGCAAGCGGCCGGAGCGCCCGCTATGTTGCAGCAGAAAGACCGAAGACTCCCATATTCGCATTGACTTCTCATCTACCGGTCTACCACATGCTGAATTTACTCTGGGGTATCCGTCCTATCCTTACAGGTAAACACTCCACGACATTTGAAGAGATCATAAAATTCACCGAATCAGTCCTGGTAGAAACAAAACTTGCCTGTTCAGGCGAAAAGATACTCATCCTTGGCGGAATCCCCGCCCACATCGAAGGCGGAACAAACTTCGTAAAAATCCACAATATCAGTTAGTAACGACTCTATTACTCTGTCACTCTGTCACT
>CAZUYY010000491.1:0-2712 GCA_964624935.1 uncultured Prolixibacteraceae bacterium | reverse complement strand
GGGCAATTCATATTTCGTCTTGACTTCAATCGTAAACTGTCAATTAAAAAAATTCAATCGGGAACCAAAATCGTCCAATCATAAATTTATCCGATCTCCCCATTACGTTAAATAAAATTATAATTTTGATAGATGTTTTAGAATCTGAATACACGTTGAAAAATGATTTTTAACTCTGTCAAAAAAATCCTTCCCTTGATTTTTATGCTAACCTGCTTTGCAGTTGATGGGCAAAATCTTTGCGATACCTTGTTCACCACGAAAGGAGACACAATTTCCTGCAAAATCACCTGGGTAAATCAATATAATGTTTTTTACAGCTATAAACATCGGAGGAGCGCTATTAAAGATACTTACATCCCACGAAGTCAACTGATTTCATTTCGTCTTCACAGTTCCGGAGTATCAGTACCACCACTTGGAGATAATCCTCAGGAAACAAGTTCCACTGTGAATTATTCTGAGAATAACGGGATCATTTATTCTTCCAATGTTGATCGGCCCCCTGCGTACCCGGGTGGAATAAACATTCTGTACAATCTCCTTGAAAATTCAGTCACAGTGACGAACAGAGATGACCAGATCTACGACGGTAAGGTGGTCACAGTTCTTTATGAGTTATTCATTATGAGTGATGGCAAGCTTTATGGAGCCGGTATCAAGGAATCCTGCATACAGGATTACGGGCTTGATCTGCTGGCTGAACGTCTTGAAAGGGAAATAATGCGGCAGATTTGCCTTGCCGGACCCTGGGAACCAGGAATTATTAATGGCGAAAAAATTAACATGAATATCTATCTGCCCATCAAATTCAAGGTCAATAACAATAAAATCGTCATTTTCCCATCAGAGTATCTCTATATTTTCAAACACCGGAAATTGTAAAGATTACTGGAAAATCAGCACAAATTATTCATAAATTGGCAACACGCCTGAAATGATAAAATTTTCTGCTGTCGGGTGCCTCAAAGACCAAATCTTAAGCGCATGACTGTCAAATAAGCCTGTTGTATTTAAGAAAAGTGAGAACAAAATTGCTATTCCTGATACCAGCAGCTTATCGTATAATAGAATAATTTATATTTTACACTTATCCACTCGGTGTTGCGGAAATAAACTTTGGTGCCATAAGCCTTCACTAAATTTATCGATAACCGGATCGGTGTAAATGGGTGACCCTTGCGGTCGCCCTGCTAACTTCCAACAGCCAACTCTTTTAACTTCCAAGTAATTGGGAATCGAAAATCTTATCTGCTGAAGGCAGGCATCTAATCGAAAATTATTTTTTCGCTCAAGTACCTCAAAAAAAAGATATAACCAAAATTTAGTTTGAATTTGACATAATCACTTTTTTCTTACTAACTTGCAAGGCATATAAGCCCCTCTGATATGAAAATCTTCATTGTCGATATTATTCCCCGCATCCAAAAGTATTCACAGAAGCTGGAGAACCTGACCTTGCTGCCTAACCAGCACTGGGTCGTGCGGTATGATTGTATGTTTATATTTATTCTACATCAACATCTACAACTTATTCAGAACCGTTTAATTTGTATTAAATGAAAAAGATAATAGTAATCGGAGTTTTATTTATTTTGGTCTGGAATACTCTTTCAGCACAGACGGTAGGTTTATATTGCAAAAGGCATGCAATATCTTGGTCATGTTTATTAGTTGCTGGTGGCGTACAAGGATTTATAACTGAACTTCAATTTAATTATCCTGCTGTGAAAAGAACTTTTGGTATTAAAAATGACCAATTTTGGAATCCTGCAATTTCATGGACAAACAAGTATAAAAATCATGATCCTGCACAGGGAGAAAAGTTCTTTGGATCAACTACATTTCTTGCATGGACTACTGATGGGTTTCATTTTACACAGGCAATTCGTAATGTTGGCATAATCGGAGGGGTATCTATTGTATTTCCAAGAAAAGTGAAATGGTATTGGTATGTAAGAGATTATGTTATCAACGCGGTTATCTTTGGTATGGCTAATTTTACAGCACAAGCTATAATTAAATGAAATGATGAAAAAATAAATTTTTTTTCTTAAAATAAGATTTTTGTGGTTGGCTTATTTTATTCCAAAGCTAAAAAAACAAATTTTAGAAACATAGCCATTAGAAATTACCGAAAGCACTGAATACCAATTTAATGATGAAACTTGATCAAAAGTGTTAGAAGAATTTAAAACAAATCATTGACGAAATTGAAGTTGAACATTCTTTGCATTAATACCCATTTATTGGGGATAAGGCTTTTCTTAATTGCAATCCTGCACCAGATGGTTTATATAAAATTGGGTTTATGCGATATGTTCGTGTAAAAGACTTCGTGAGCAAGTTTGTAAAGCAGTAAAACGAAGTAAGGACTGGAGAAAGGTTAGGTGCCGATCATAGAAGGGGCGACTCGTTGGGTCGCCCCCTTTAATCACCCCCGGCTAACCAATGTACGGGCGACCCTTGCGGTCGCACTGCCAACTGCCGACTTGAAAAAAAATCAAAACCGATCACTCGATACCGGAGTGAACTGATCACCCTGGAGCGTTGAATGTCTTCAAGTTGAAAAGTTCAGTCAAAATCGGCGAAAGGTGTTCAAGCCCTCCGGCTTTACCACAAATCCCTGATCCCTATTTATAATTGGTCTTGTAAATGAATCCCCCCAGATCTTGACCGGCCCGCGTATAGCTTCCCTCGATCCTCGATCCT
>CAZUYY010000490.1:0-2720 GCA_964624935.1 uncultured Prolixibacteraceae bacterium | reverse complement strand
GTACAGGGTACAAACCGCTGGCCCTTTCCTTGCGGGTGACCAATACTAAATTTTCTGTTGCTGCTGCCATTGTTGTTAAATTTGGATACAAACAAAGGTACAAACAAAATAGAAAGAAAAGTAAAAGCAAGCAAAAAAGTTATTAACATTTTAATATTGAATATCAGTACTATAATAAATTTGTATTAAACAAGTAAAACGGATGAAATACATAAAATTATGACTCATAATCAGGTGGTCCCTGGTTCAAGTCCAGGTGGGCCCACATACAGATGAAGATGACCTCCGTATAAATCAATAATATACGGGGGTTTGTTTTTATTTGAAGGGAAGGTTTAGGGAACGGTAAAATCAAAATGAAATAATCAACAAACCTTCACTAAAACATCTATAAGTTTCCGGACTTGCAATATTCCTTAGAAAGATTATTTCCTCATTGTTGAAAATCTCGCTTTTTTTTTATTCTGATAGTAACTTTGTACCCATATAGGAAAAATGATAAATAGTCAATCAGAATTTTGAAGATAATATTATGGATATGAAAAATGGATTTAAAACTAGACCACATGAAAACAATGATAATAATTTCTGTACTTGTTTGTTATACAATTGCAGGATATAGCAAGGATCCTGATCAAAACACTTCAGGAACAGGTTTTGACGCTACTCCAACTTCTGATGTTTTCCGGTCCACTTATGGGGTTTCCTCAGGAGTGAGCGATTTTTCCGGGACAAGTATTCAGCAGACTACCGACGGAGGATTTATATCAACCGGGTACACGTCGAATTTCGGTGCAGGGAACGAGGATATCTATCTTTTAAAAACCAGTTCCACAGGGGACATACAATGGACGGCTTCCTTTGGAGGGCCAGCTGCTGATGATGGAAACTTTGTGGTACAGACCTCAGATGGAGGTTATGCAATTACCGGCGTGACATCCAGTTTTGGTGGACGTTATATCTTTCTTTTAAAGACGGATCAAAATGGAACACTCACCTGGACTAAAGTTTATGGTAGTAGTACAATAGGAAGCAATTCATCAGCATCCTCACTTCAGCAAACCGATGACGGCGGTTTTTTACTTGCCGGGAACACGAGCAATTTTGGAGCAGGGATGGATGACTTTTACCTTTTGAAGACCGACAGTAACGGTAATTTACTTTGGACTAAAACTTACGGAGGCCTGATGAATGATGATGCAACTTTTGCGGCTCAAACGTCAGACGGTGGATATATTATTGCAGGCACCACATCCAGCTTCGGGAATCAGATGGGTAACATATTACTTGTCAAGACTGATGGAAACGGTGGTGTGTTGTGGGCAAAGGTTTACGATAGTGATCTTAACGACGCACTGGAGAAAGGTTTTTCCGTGAAGGAGACAACGGATTACGGTTATATTATTGCAGGTTCTTTAGTAAGCACTTCAGAAGGAGTCAATGCATTATTGATAAAAACAGACGTTACTGGTCAAATTCAATGGTTCAATATCTTTAACAACGTAGCTGATGGAAGTGATCTTATATTCACATCTACCAAGCAACTGTCTGATGGTGGTTTTATTGCAACAGGTTATATCGATAATTTTAGCACAGGTTATGATAATTTTTATCTCCTCAGAACATCATCAAACGGAAATATGCTTTGGACAAGAACTTATGGCTCAACTTCAAACGATGTTGCCAATTGTGTGGGACTGACAAATGACGGGGGATTTATTCTTGCAGGTAAGTCGGTTAGCTCACTGGGGAATAAATATCTTTCTGTTATAAAGACAGACTCAGGTGGCAACACCACGTGTGATCAATTTGTCTCTGACATAACTCTTAGAACAGACATAAACATATTTGCCAACGATGTAATACCAATGGTATCTTCAGGCGGCATGTTCCATACAGTATCTGTCGTTAGTGCAAGTGGTGGAACTATATTAAATGTTTGTGGTTTTTTCGGGGTTGGTGATCTTACAAACCAGGGAAATAAAGTAACGGTATATCCTAATCCTTCCCCGTCAAATGTAACTTTTCATCTGGAGAGCAATGAACAAAACCCTGTCCTGCATGTTTATGACATGACGGGTTTGCAGATTGTTCAAATCACATTCTCTGGGAAAGAGATTGTTCTAGGTCAATCTGACCTTCCAGAAGGCATGTATTTCTTTAGAATTCAAAGCAATGGAGGGTTGGTCGGATCAGGAAAGTTCATTATAGAATGATTCATTTACAAAGGATACTTCTTGTTCCGGAAATCACCGGAACAAGAAGTATCCTTTAAATTAAAAATAATCATTTTATTGATGGCACCAGGATCGAATTACAGAGGGTTTCTTTTATCCCGACCGCAGGTAATTTCTTCTGTATTGCAATTTTCTGTAAAAGAGGTTCGAGGTTTTTCCATGGCTCTACAGCCATTAACTTACTTTTCATAATTTGTATCAAACCCATGAATTTTTCCAAATAATGTAAATTTATAACAATTGTGCCCGCGAGTGCAAGTTTGATGTATAAGTTGCTAAGTGCAATAATTTGCACTAGCTGCAACCCACCCCGTTCATAATTTTTTTTATTTTAGTTCAATTTATTTAGAATTGATTTAAATTTGTAAAAATTTTAAACACTAAATTACTATGAAAAAGATTAGTTATGTTATAATGACCGGGTTTTTCCTGTTATCAGGAATTTATTCGTTTGGCCAGTGTAAATTGACTTCAGGTGATATC
>CAZUYY010000489.1:0-2732 GCA_964624935.1 uncultured Prolixibacteraceae bacterium | reverse complement strand
ATACAGAAATCCTGTTTATTAAGGCTGAATGCGAGTATAAAGCAAACGCAGCAGATCCGCAAGTTAAAACTGATCTTGTGAATGGGGTAACAGCTTCATTGAACAAATGGGGCGTATTTAGTGCTGCTTACATTACGGCATATAGTGCAGTGGTAGATACCATGACCGTTTCACTCTACAAAGAGATCATGACACAGAAATACATTGCTCTCTACAACCAGGCTGAGACTTTCAACGACTGGAGAAGAACGGAAAATTTAATCGGACTAAGCCCCAATCCGACAACATCTGCAGTAGAAAATATAATTCCACGCAGGTTCCCTTATTCATTGGGAGAAAAAAGTTACAATAGTCATACGCCAATGAATGTTACAATGTGGGAGCGTGTATGGTGGGATGTAGCTCCTGGTAAAAAATAATTCTTGTTAACACTAAAAAAAGCCACTCCGATAACCGGAGCGGCTTTTTTTGTGATCATGGCATTATTATCCTTTCCTGAAAAAACTGAAATGTACATTACCGTACTTCCGGTGCTGGTCAAAACCCGGATGCTGAGAAAAATCATGGTCTCTTGAATGTTCAAGTATGAATAAGCCTTCCTCATTAAGGATACCGCTGCCAAGCACGAGATCCGGAAGCAGATCGATTCCAGCCATATCATAAGGAGGATCGGCATAAACAAGATCATAGTTCCCGAACGGATGCCTGAGAAACTGAAAGATATCTTCCCTCACGGCCTCCAGGTTTTCAGCCTTCATAGATAAAGCCGTTTTATTAATAAATGCAACACAATGCGGATCGTTATCAATAGCCGTCACCAATTCACTTCCTCTTGAACAAAACTCATAAGAAATACTTCCTGTACCTGCAAAAAGATCAAGTACATTCAGGCTTTCAATATCAACCAGATTATTCAGGATATTAAAAAGACTCTCTTTTGCAAAATCAGTCGTGGGACGAACCGGAA
Organism: uncultured Prolixibacteraceae bacterium; assembly: GCA_964624935.1. Lineage (GTDB taxonomy): Bacteria > Bacteroidota > Bacteroidia > Bacteroidales > FEN-979 > FEN-979. The sequence continues at coordinate 1,765 of CAZUYY010000489.1, read as the reverse complement.
GATTTGGCGGCGGATGGATCTGTTTTCCCCTGAATTTTCCTGTTATGATCCGCATGGGAATGGATTTAAAAGTGTGTAGTAGTAATGACCGGGAATTTCATTGAACAAATAACTGTAGTTAAACCCATCAGTCCTTCTTACAAATTCAATATCACGGATATATCGAAATAAAAGTTCAAAAACAGGTGAAAATTTATCGATATTCCCCAGAAGAGCAAGGTGAACTTCTTCCGGATTCAGGTTCAATTGTTCAAAAACGAAGATCACATAATAGGCTATATCTTCAGCGGTATGAAAACGAAACGCATTGCTGTATTTAAGCTGGTTCCCTTCAAAAGCCAGCAGGTCGAACTGTTCTTCCCTCAGATTCAGAAAAACCTTGCAGCCTGTCATATTCTTTGCGCTCATCCAGATATTCGATATAAGAACACTTGAGATATGACAAAGTGTGACTTTTGGAAAAAGCTTGTTTATATACTCCCTGCAGGTAGCGGGAATACTGTAAACCGTGTAAATTCCAAGGTGCGAGATCCGGTCGGATAAAACACTTTCACCTGTTTCCTGTTCATGAAGAAAGTTGAAATAACTTTCTTTTTCATTCTCAATATAGAGCGCTTCCGGAATTAATGTGAACCGTGAATTTCCAATGATTCCATACACCGAATGAAATTGCCCGCCCAACCAGGAAAGAGAACTGATCAGATCAGCCAGGTGATTCCTATAAAAACTCAGAGCTATGAATTTGTTTTTCTCAACATCCAGTAAGCTGTATCCGAATGTCTTCTCCCCCATTTCAAACGTAAGATCATATTTCTGCAGATCTTTCGCGTCAAAAGATTCGTCGGCTTTGTTCAGGATGGGATGCAGGATTTCAGTCATGCTTCTTAGTATAAAATCCAGATGAAAATGAAATTCAGTAATACGATGATAGAAAAACCGCTGATAAGATACACCCATGATTTTTTCGTTGAAAAAAAGCAGGCATAACCCATCTTCAGTATATTATTGCTGGCAACAGCCTGTAAAGTCGCTATGGCAATTGCATCCATAGCAATACGTGATTTCCCCTGGAATAGATTGATCAGGAATGGATCTATATCGGTAAGTCCCACCAGGAAAGAAAGGACATTTAACCCCGAAAGGCCGAAATGCCCAACCACAAACCAGGTGATAAAGGTGAACGCCACGAATAAAAATGCAAAGAGGATAGCTACTTTAAATTCGAGCGGATTTTTATCAACCGTCAACTCCGGATTCGATGTATGGTACTCTTTGTTGTGATAGAGCAGTATTGCCAGACCAACAATTAATGAAACACCTGTGAGAATAAGGAAATACGGGTAAATACGTTGAAAAAGATCGAAGTTAAATACCACGATCAGCACTAGGATCCGGAGATACATCATTGCTGTAGCAAAAATAATTGCGGCAACATACTGGTTTCTGGATTCAGGATCTTCCCTGATCTTTCGTGCAAGAATTATTGTAGTGGCGGTACTGCTGTAAAGCCCTCCGAGGATACCAGCCAGAATTATGCTTCCACGTTTGAAAACAAACTTCTTAAGCAAATAACTGAAATAGGAAATAGAAGACACTACAACCACAGCCAACCAGATCTTGTAAGGGGTGAGTGCCAGGTTGCGGAATATAGGCTCATCCGGAACAATAGGAAGAATGACTCCGGCAATGATCAGAAATTTCCCCAGTGTAAGGAATTCAGTTTTATCAAATGTCTGGGAGATCTCTGCGAAAGATTCTTTTAGTT
>CAZUYY010000488.1:0-2733 GCA_964624935.1 uncultured Prolixibacteraceae bacterium | reverse complement strand
AAATATACTTACCTTTGGCGTTAGTATCGTAATTCGAAAGCATGATAAAATCATTCGGATCAAAAGAAACTGAAAAAATATGGAAAGGATTAAGATCTGTAAGACTACCTTTTGAGATTCAGCACATTGGAAGAAGAAAACTAAGAATGTTAAATAATTCAACATCAATAATAGATTTAAAAATTCCTCCTTCCAATAGATTAGAAAAACTTACAGGCGACAGAAAAGATTATCACAGCATAAGGATTAATGATCAATGGCGTATCATTTTTAAATGGCATAATGGACATTCATATGAAGTTGAAATTATTGATTATCACAAATAAATGAATTATGGAAAAATTGCAAAACATACATCCGGGCGAGGTTTTATTGGAAGAATTTTTAATACCAATGAATATTTCAGCATACCGGTTATCAAACGATATTAAGATCCCTCAAACCAGAATCAGTGAAATCATCAAAGGGAGACGAAGGGTCACGGCAGATACTGCCTTGAGACTCAGTAATTATTTTGGCAATTCTGCTAAATTTTGGCTGGGACTTCAAGATGACTTTGACTTAGAAGAAGCCTTAACAGAGAAGCAAGAGGTATTCAGCTCTATAAAGCGATATAGACTTACTACTACCTGATATGTCAATTGCTTTCAGGGCTTATATTCTATTTTGAGATGTTAAAACCACCACATGACCTTATGACCCCACCCCCTGACCCCCTCCCCCAAGAGGGAGGGGGAAGAAAAAACACATAAAATCATAGTGATTTTTTCATTTCAGCGGATTAATGCACGACACTTTCATGCCAATAACTCCCCTCCCTCTTGGGGGAGGGGCCGGGGGTGGGGTTTAGCACCTCAAAAAAAGATATAGCCATAATATTTTCTGACTAATCAGTAAAAATAACGATATTTGATGATCGGTTAAATTATTTGACTTTTAAAATAATTCAAGTCTGAACTTTATGGTTGAAGTAATCACTATTATCATTGGAGTTGCAGTCATTCTGGCTTTGATATTGATCTGGATGAAGTTGAATAGAACTGCAGTTCATCCGGATAATACTGAATTGGAAGAAGCAAAACAACGTTCTGCAATTCTTTCCGCTGAAAAACTTGCTGCAGATGGAAAGATAAAAATGCTGGAAGAGCAGGCACAGTCAGCATCCCGGATAATAAAGGAAAAAGAAGAAAACGTAGTCGGGTTAAATCGCGATGTTGCCAGGTTGAGTGCAGAGAATAAAAGACTTATTGAAGACCTTCAAACCAAACAGGCAGATATTGAAGCATCTGAGGAAAAACTTCGTATTGCATTCAAAAACCTGGCTAACGAGATCCTCGAAGAAAAAACGCAGAAATTCACAGAGCAGAACAAAACCAAACTTGAGGAGATCCTGAAGCCGTTGGGACAACAACTAAAGGATTTTGAGAAGAAGGTTGATGAAACTTATGATAAAGAATCGAAGCAACGTTTTTCACTGGAAAAAGAAATAAAAACGCTGGCAGAAATGAACCAGCAAATCAGTGAGGATGCGAAGAATCTGACGCATGCCCTGAGGCTGGATCCGAAAAAACAGGGTAATTGGGGAGAGTTGGTCTTGGATAAGGTTCTTGAAAGTTCAGGATTAGTTAAAGGACAGGAATACATAAGAGAATTCAGTACACGATCAGATGAAGGTGACAAGTATCGCCCCGATGTTATAGTCAACCTGCCGGACAACAAGCACATTATCATCGACTCCAAGGTATCGCTCAATGCGTATACTGAATTTGTAAATACGGAAGATGCCGGTGAAAAAGATAAGTTCCTTAAGCTCCATCTTCTCTCTATTCACAATCATATCAAAATGTTGGGAGAGAAAGGATACCAGATGCTTGATGCATTCGATACACCCGACTATGTATTGCTTTTCATGCCCATTGAATCGGCTTTCAGCCTGGCCCTGCAGAATGATTCAGAACTTTTCAATTACGCCTGGGACCGTAATGTAGTGATCGTTAGTCCAACTACACTTCTTGCCACATTACGAACAATCGCATCTATCTGGAAACATGAGAAGCAGACCCAGAATGCCATCGAGATTGCGAGGCAGGGAGGATTGCTTTATGATAAATTTGTTTCTTTTCTTGCTGATCTGGAGAAGGTCGGAAGCCAGCTTGACACCGTGAAAAAATCGTATGATGAAGCCCATAAAAAACTTTCTTCGGGAAGCGGTAATATTATTGGCAAAGTTGAAAAACTAAAGGAACTTGGTGCACGGACATCAAAAAGTCTGCCGAAAACTTTGTTAGATAAAGCAGAAGAAAATGAAGAATGAAAGATGAAAAATGAAGAATGATACAACTTTTAATCCTGAGTACCCCTCCCCCAGCCCCTCCCCAAAGAGGGAGGGGAGGATATAAAGTGCAATTGAATAATCGAATATCGATCAACGATTTTTGAAGTATGAACGACTTAGCGATAAAATTGGAATTCCCTATAAACCCAAACATGAATTATAGAGAAAGGCTGTAATACTTGAAAAAAGAAAATTTTATTTACGGGATACGTCCGGTAATGGAAGCCCTGAAATCGGGGAAGGAGATAGAAAAGGTATTGATCCAAACGGGGTTGAGGGGTGAAGGGTTTCAGCAACTTCATGCATTGATGCGGGAGATAGAGATCCCGGTCCAGTTTGTTCCATTGGAAAAGCTAAACCGGATGTCCAGGCAAAATCATCAGGGGGTGATAGCCATG
>CAZUYY010000487.1:0-2740 GCA_964624935.1 uncultured Prolixibacteraceae bacterium | reverse complement strand
TCTCCTAACTCCAATCCGGTTTTTATTACCGAGAGATAGCTTTCACAGATCATTCCGAGGGCAACGGCATGACCATGCGACAACTTTTTATTGTTCTTTTGAATAGACAGGGATTCAAATGCGTGACCAATAGTATGACCAAAATTGAGGATCTCACGAAGTTCCTCTTCTCTGAAATCCTGTTCAACGATGCGGCATTTCAAAGCAACGGTTTTAGAAACCAGGTTTTCCCATAATCCATCCTGTGATCTTTTCTTAAGGAGATCTTCCATTTTTACTGAGCGGAGTTCCTGCCACAAACTTTGATCTGAGACAAGAGCAATCTTTATGATCTCTGCAAAACCACTCAGGATAGAATAAGAATCAAGTGATCCCAAAAACATGGTCGAGATAAAGATGGCATCTGGATTTTGAAAAGTACCAATCTGGTTTTTTATATCGTCGAGATTAATAGCGTTTTTCCCTCCAATTGCGGCATCCACCATTCCGAGCAAAGTAGTAGGAATATTAATAAACGGAATTCCACGTTTAAAGGTCGAAGCCACAAATCCTCCCAGATCAGTGATCACTCCTCCCCCCAGGTTGATAAGCAAAGAATGCCGGGAAGCGCCTTTACCAACAAGTAAATTCCATAGATGTTCTGCTGATTTTAATGATTTATATTTTTCCCCGTCAGGGATTTCCAGGATGTCTGCCGTTCTCAAAGATGGTATAGCAGAAGTCAGACGTTCCATACAAGAGGACCGGATCTTTTTATCGGTGAGTATAAAAATGGAGTCTGTAGAGGAAGATCCATTTTCCAGCCAGGCATTCAATTCATTAAAAACATTGGATCCGGTAAAGATCTCAGCAGCTTTTCCAGGACCGGTGTTTAATGTAAATCGCATACCCTCGGATTATCCTTCGTGAAATGCTGCCATTAGCAGATCAATATCCTGAAACGGCAGGTTAAAATACCGGCTGATAAAGGAATTAGTACATATGCCATTGAAAAGGTAAATGCCCTGTCTCACGCCATGATCTGTCTTTAAGAAATTTTCAATCCCTCCTTCTGTTCCGATATCCAGGATAATAGGAACGAAGATGTTATTTAATGCCTGTGATGCTGTATGAGGTACACGAGAAGGAATGTTTGGAACACAATAATGAGTGATGCCATGAACCTTATATACCGGATTCCTATGGGTATTAGGATGGGATGTTTCAAAGCATCCTCCCTGATCAATACTGACATCAATAATAATAGCACCATCTTTCATCTGGCTGACCATATCCTCGGTGATAAGGCAAGGCGTTTTCCCGTTTTTAGTATGGATTGCACCGATTACGACATCTGCCGTACGCATCGATTCAAGGATCACTTTTGGATGCAGGATAGAAGTAAAAACCCTCATACCGAGGTTATTCTGCAGTCTTCTCAAGCGGTAAACGGAATTATCGAAAACCTTAACCAGGGCGCCTAATCCAACTGCGGAACGTGTGGCATACTCGCCGACCGTCCCGGAGCCAATGATCACCACCTCTGATGGCCTGATCCCGGTAAAGCCACCGAACATTTTCCCCCTTCCGTAATTGGGGTCGGAGAGGTATTCGGCTGCAATAAATATTGAAGTGCTACCAGCAATCTCACTCATGGCGCGGATAACAGAAAATGTATTCGCCCGGTCACGGATCAGTTCAAATGCCAATGCAGTAACTTTTTTCTGCATAAGCGAACGAAAATATTCTTCTTTCTGGATACCGATCTGCAGGGCTGATATCAAAGTTTGACGAGGCTTCATAAACTCAAGTTCAGTGGGAGTCACAGGTGCCACCTTCAGGATCAGATCGGACTTGTATACTTCCTCAGGTGCATAGACGATTTGACCTCCTGCTTCACTATACTCGTGATCGGTAAAATGAGCTGAAACACCAGCTTCTGCCTCTATAAGTACCCGGTGTCCATGTTTAGTCAGTAAATTGACTCCGTCAGGAACAAGTACGATACGGTTTTCCAGTGAACTGTTTTCTTTTGGGACTCCTATTGTGAGTTTACTTTTTTGCCTTCCAAGCTCTAACATCTCTTCCTGCGGCCTGAGAAATTCACTATATTTTAGCTTCGGTTCCTCCATGGTCTCAAAATTTCATACGAAGATACGAATTAAATTGGCGAGTTGATGAACTGCTGAACAAGCTAAAATTCAATCTGTCTTCGATCTTCACCTTTGATCTTCACATATACTGTATCAAACGGCAACAGATCTTCCACTAACTCCGGCCATTCAATGAAACAATAGGACCCGGAATAAATGTAATCTTCATATCCAATGTCAAAAACTTCTTGCTGTTTTCTGATCATGTAAAAGTCAAAATGAAAGATAGATTCCCCTTTTGAAGTTCTGTATTCGTTGATAATGGTAAAAGAAGGACTTTGAATGACATCCACCGCTCCCAATAAGGAAGAGATGACCTTTATGAAAGTAGTCTTACCGGCACCCATGGTACCGTAAAATGCAAATATGCGCCGCTCGGGATAGGTTGCTAATAATTTCTCCGCTACGGGAAGAAGATCAGATTCGTTGAGAACAGTCAGAATCAACTAAGTACAGTGTTAAATTTATTGTTTTCGCTTCATGGCTATGAACGGGATCATGACCTCTTCGATCGAAACGCCTCCATGCTGAAAAGTATTTTTGTAATAGTTCACATAATAATTGTAATTATTTGGGTAAGCAAAAAAATCATCATTCATGCAGAAAAC
>CAZUYY010000486.1:0-2750 GCA_964624935.1 uncultured Prolixibacteraceae bacterium | reverse complement strand
TGGTCTGCTTGATTATGCTGTAAAAGTCTACAAAGCGATGCAACCGTATAATAATTTTCTGGCCAGAGCCATGGAATGAGTCAGACTCTGTGACTCTGTCACTCTGTTACTCTGTTTCTTTGTGGTTAATTATTTATTTATTGTTATTTGATCAACAATGACGAAAATTTATTATTTTTGTGTGTTAAAATATTATTAACCCTAAATCAAGAGACTATGAAAAAACTAATATTCTTTTTTGCATTCATCCTTTCGACTGTGGTCGTAATGTCCCAGTCACCCCGTCAGATGGTACTTGCTGAAGATTTCACAAGTGTCTTATGCGAATATTGCCCCGGTGCACAAATGGGCATGGAAGATCTCCTTACCAATGGTCAGTTTGTAGCAGTTGTTGCAAGTCATAGCACCGGAATGGGTGCCGACCCATTTGCTAACTCCTATTCTATTTACAGAAATCAAATGTACAATGTTCAGGCTTTTCCATCAGTCGCCTTTGACGCTTGGCAGGAATTTTGTGGCGGAAGTAATACAGGCTCGATGTATACGAATTATGTTCCCTTGTATAATCAGACTTATGCTGTAACATCACCTGTGACCATGTCAATGAACATTACCAACAGCGGACCGAACTACACTGCAGTTGTTACAATCACAGAGACAGATACGACATCAGCCGCCAACATTGTTCTATATTTCTTTGTTACTGAATCAAACATTAATTATAACTGGGAAGGACAGACCCAGCTACAGCATGTCAATCGTTTGATGGTGCCTGATCAGCATGGAACACAGGTTGATTTCAGTTTAGGAAATCCACAAATTGTAACTCTGACCTTTGCAATGAACAGTCAGTGGGTACTTAGCAATTGTGAATTTATCGCCGCTCTTCAGGATATGGACGCCGGACAGGGGTACATGCAATCAAATCAATATCCATTGCTTAAATATAAAGTTTTTCAAACGATCAAACAAGGAGCTATCAATCTGACCCCTGGTTTCTTAACATATAATGCCAGCGATACATCACAAATAAGTGATACCTCAACAACATTCGCTGCCTATTCCCGTGTTTATTTTCAAAATACCACTTTTGGCGGTTATATAGGAACTTTTGAAAATTATCAGTGGACCTTTAACGGGGGTACGCCAGGTACCTCTACGTTAAAAAATCCAATTGTTACTTATTACACAACAGGAACTTATGATGTTACTTTAATCATAAACCGGGGTGGTCAGATTGACACGCTTTCGAAACCGAACATGATAATTATTACACCTAACGTTGGTATTAAGAATATGCAGTTGAACACTTCCGGAATTTATCCCAATCCTAATAACGGAAACTTCACTATTGAGATGAATTCCTTTATTCCTCAAAATATCAATATTGAGATTACAAATTCAACCGGAGTTAATGTTTACTCAGAGAATGATATTACCTTCAGTGGAAAACTCCTGAAAAACATCAGTATGAATAATGTTGCACCCGGAGTCTATTTCTTATCGATACTGAATTCCGGAAAACCTATTGTTCAGAAATTCATTGTGAACTAACAAATCATTGTTGGTTTACTAAGAAATGGGCGGTATCATTTACTGCCCATTTTTTTTACCCCACCCCCGGCCCCTCTTTAATCATCAAAACCCCACCCCCGGCCCCTCCCCCAAGAGGGAGGGGAGTTGAAACAAGACAATTCACAAGGCTACTAAGAGTTATCATGGAAAATAAAAGCGTCAATCATCAGTTAATTGTACTAAATACTTGATTCAATATGGAACAGCAAAAGAATTTTAAAGCATCAGAAATTGGCCCAATGGATAGTATTACCCGGGTTACGATGAAAGACACCCTGGGTCTTACGGGCGCTGAGATATCAGCCAATCGTTTACCGGCGGGAAAAGCAGGTAGTTTTGTACATTATCACAAAAGAAATGAAGAGATTTACCTTTTTACTTCCGGGAAAGGTCTGTTTTGGCTGGATGGGACAATCCTTCCGGTCAAAGAAGGAACAGTAGTCCGGGTCGCTCCTCCCTGCCTGAGGTGTCTGAAAGCCGACGATACTGAACCCTTAGCTTATTTCTGTATCCAGGTGGATGAAGGCTCTCTTGTCCAGGCTACGCGGGAGGATGGAGTAAGATCAGAAGATCAGCCGGTGTGGGGGTAAGAAATTAAATTTGAATGAACGGCTATTACCTTTTCATTTCTGACCGATTAACGGGGAAATGTAAGGAGGATGGGTACAAGCCGGGTTATTTTATATTTCCTTTTCTTCGTTTTCAATTGTGTTTATGCTGCCGGAGATCATGTGATTACCGGTGGCAGGGCGGCTGCCCTGGGTTACACCTGTGTAACGCAGTCGGATGAATGGTCGGTGTTCAATAACCAGGCCGGACTGGCATGGTGCAAAAGGTTCAGCGCCGGAATCTATTTCGAGAATCGTTTCTTTTTAGGAGATCTGAGCGGGAAAGCTGTGGCTTTAACCCTTCCGGCGGGAAAAGGAGCCTTTGGCATTTCTTTTTTTCAATTCGGATTTTCCCTGTATTCTGAGCTGAATGCAGGCATCGCTTATGGGATGCATCTCACCAAAAGGTTTTCAGCCGGAGTGAAGGTAGATTACCTGCACCTTCATGTGGCAGATGGTTTTAAAGATAACAATGCTTTTTCCTGTGAGACCGGTTTGCAATTCAGGGCCAGTGACCACCTGTGGCTTGGATTGCACATTGCGAATCCTGTTCCTGTAAAATTCTCT
>CAZUYY010000485.1:0-2760 GCA_964624935.1 uncultured Prolixibacteraceae bacterium | reverse complement strand
AACGTGGCCTCTGCCTTCTTTTTCCCCTTGCTGTTAAAACGAAGATCAATTCCGTTCCGTAACACCTTCATCTGCTCAGATTCGTTAGCGATCCGGATACAAACGTAAAAGGCACCGGTATCATTTACTATTGAATAATTTACTTGTGCCTGTTTATTAAAATTAAACAAGGATGTCTGCCATTCTGATGAATTTCCGTTCACCACAATTCCTTCCTTGTAACTGGATGGATATTTTTTCCCCTTGTCTGGATGATTAGATGTTCCTGCCGAACACAATACATTTATCATCGCAAAGGCCATGATCAATAAAACTATTTTCCTGTACATAAAAGAAAACACAATAAGTTATTGGAAAGATAAGGCTTAAAATCTTTATTTTATAATGCAATCGAAGTCCTGCAAAGATAAAATATTTTAGTCAATTCATTTTTCGAAGTGCTAAACCCCACCTTAAAAAAGATTCAACATCTCCATTTTCCTTCCTGAATAAATTCCTTGTAATCTGAAAATTTTTCAAAGATGCTTTTCGAAGAATAAAAATATTTTACGTATTTTCGCCGCCTGAATTACGTATTACACGTATTGCATGTAAATTTATTTGTTAAGTATTATACGCATTAACGTGATTATCAGAAAATCATGGATATCAATCAATTTTCGTCCGGCTACTTACTTCCTTAAAAATCAAAGGAAAAGAAGATGAGATTTTTATAACACCATAAATACTACAAAAGATGAAAAAAAGCAGTTTTACATTAAAATTATTCCTTTCTCTCCTCTTCCTTGGCTTGGCAGCCGGAGGTTTTGCGCAGGGAAACGTAAAAACCGAAGTTACTTCTATTCTTGAGTTTCAGCAATACGACCGTGCTATTCACATTATGGCTATGCTGATCCTGGGTTTCGGATTTCTGATGGTATTTGTCAAAAATTATGGAAGGTCAGCCCTGACAGCGACATTTCTTCTTGTCAGTATAGCCTTACCGGTATATCTGGCCGGAAGCACGCTGATCCATGGGGATGGCAGCAATGTTGAGATCCAGCGTCTTATCCTTGCAGAGTTTGGGGCAGCCAGCCTGCTGATTGCAGCCGGAGCCTTGCTCGGAAGGATCAAAATGCACCAATATCTCATCCTTGGCTTGATCTTCATCCCCTGCTACATGCTGAATGAATGGATTATCCTGGATAATGGACTGGGATTGCTAAAGAGTGGCTTTGCAGATACCGGAGGATCCATAGTCATTCATGCTTTCGGTGCTCTATTCGGAGTCGGAGCTGCAATATCATTAACACCCTCTGAAACCATAGATAAACCTATAACATCCGATGATTCCAGCGACAGGTTCTCGATGATAGGAAGTATGGTACTCTGGGTCTTCTGGCCAAGTTTCTGCGCTGCTCTGGTTCCGGTTGAAGCTATTCCGATGACCGTGATTAACGTATTCCTGGCACTTTGTGGCTCCACCCTCATCACCTACCTTTTATCTGTCTGGATCCGTGGAAAGATAAGCATCGCAGATATTGCAAATGCTGCCCTTGCCGGCGGTGTAGCCATCGGTGCAACCTGCGACCATGCCAATCATTTGACCGCTTTGTTGATCGGTCTCGTGGCAGGAGCTATTTCAACTACGGGATTTGCAGTTCTCCAGGAAAAACAGAAAAAGCTTCTGAAGGCTGTGGATACTTGTGGCGTTTCAAATCTTCATGGTCTTCCCGGCCTCTTTGGCGGACTCATCGCTATCCCGGTCGTTTCAGGTTTAAGCGCCGGAGCACAGTTAACAGGGATATCCGTGACTATCATATTATCCCTCGGACTTGGCCTGGTCACAGGTAAAGTGATCTCACTATTTGGCCACCGTCAGATAGCCTATTCCGATGCCGAAGAATTTGCAGAAGTAGAGGCTGAATAATTTCAGAACATCATTGATTTTTGCTGCAGGAACGCCCTATCGGTGATCCCAGATTGTAACAGAAAACAAGACCGTTGTAAATTAAGATATTACAACGGTCTTTTTGGCTAAAGAATGTATGTTATTGTAAGATTTATTAACTTGCAGCCTTAAGTGTTTACACTCAAACCTATTATTGGTTAAATTCAGCTTGTAGATTGAAACCAAGGTTGAAAAATCAACATATAAGTTTACACAATCGTAAGGGACCATTTAATAGAAAACTAATGAGAATTACCATATTATTTCTTTCCCTTCTGACTGCACCGTTATTTATGTTTGGACAGATAGATAGTACACAATCCAAAGCCCGTTTACCCAAGCATTATATATCAGTAAATCCATTGAACATTTTCCTTTTTCAGCAGGCCGGCATTACTTATGAATATAAATCGGGAGTCATGGGTTATGAAATTACAACCGGGTACATTTATCCGAATCATAAAGATTATAGTAACTATTTTATTGCCGGACCCACAGATTTGGGGTCCCTGGGCGATTATTCAGGATTTTTTATCGTCCCCCAGGTGAATGTTTACCTCAGAAAACCAAAAAACCCGAAGCATGGAGGACTGGTATATCTTTCGCTCAAGATGGTTTATAAATATATGCAGATAGATTCGACACGCAGCACTGCATGGGATAATGCAGGCGATCCTGATTATTTATACAGAAATATGATTGATAAAGTCAATATTTTCGGGGGATTTGTCGATTTTGGATACAGGTACGTTTTATATCATTTCTTTTTTGATTTTAATTTCGGATTCGGTGGCTTGCTGGTAACTCATAATATGATCATTGCAAAGGAA
>CAZUYY010000484.1:0-2764 GCA_964624935.1 uncultured Prolixibacteraceae bacterium | reverse complement strand
AACAGAATAAAATAAATATCGGTAGTACAAGCCAGGATTTCTTCATTAAGATTAGGTTTAAATCACCTGCAAGTTAAAAAGAAAAAAATATATGCATATAAACCTTTCGGTTTCCAGCTAATAATGTACAGAAAGGTCATATTGATTCAGACAGTAATTCGTACATTTGCCCCTCCATCATAAACAAAATACAAACCATGAAAAATCATTTTCTTCGGCTATCCTTTCTTGTGTTAGCTACGATCATTATTTCCTGCACAAATACTACTAAAAAAGAACAAACTACCGATCCACTGGTTTCACACATCGATTCGACTGTTAAGCCCGGGGATGATTTTTTCCTTTTTGCCAATGGAAAATGGTTCAAAGAGCATCCCATTCCTGCCAGTGAACAGAATAACGGTTTGTGGCAATTGATCCAGGATACTATCAACGCCCAGATCAGGAATATCTGTGAATCGAGCGCTGCACTGAAAGATGCGCCAAAAGGAAGCGCCAAGCAAAAAATTGGTGATTTTTTCTATACAGGAATGGACAGCATTACATTAAACCGCAAAGGAATTTCCGATTTGAGACCCGATCTTGACCGCATTGACGGAATTAAAGATATCAATGGGATTATGAAGGTAGCGGCCTATATTCATATCGTTTCAGGCTCGCCTTTGTTTGGGTTTTGGGTAACGCAGGACGACAGGATCAGCAGCAAGAACGCAATATTCTTCTCTCAGGGAGGGCTGAGTCTTCCGGACAGGACTTATTATGTCGATATGGACCCACGGACTGTGATGGTTCGCGAAAAATTTGTCGCTCATGCTATCAACATGTTCAGGATCATGGGACAAGATGATGTTGCTGCAAAAAAATCGGCAGAGCAACTGATGAACCTTGAAACTGCATTAGCAAAAGCTTCACGTAAACGTGAAGATACCCGTGATCCGCTGAAGAACTATAATAAATTGTCATTTAAGCAATTTAATGAAGCCACACCGAATATTAACTGGACTGTATTTATGGACGGAACAGGATTGCATAATGTGGATACGGTAATTGTCGGTCAGCCGGAATTCCTGAAAGCACTGAATGGTTACTTGAAATCTTTTTCACTGAATGATTGGAAAAACTATTTGAAGTTTCACCTTATTTCAGGGTTGTCAATGTACCTTGATGACAAGTCCTACAATGAAATGTTCAGTTTTTATTATACTGTCCTGCGCGGTGTTAAAGAACCCAAACCACGGTGGAAGAGAGTCGTAACGCAAACAGATGGCTCACTGGGTGAACTGATCGGCCAGGTGTATGTGAACGAATATCTTCCAAAAGGCACCAAAGAGAAATTGCTCGAAATCGGGAATGCAATAAAGGCCGTTTATGCAGAACGAATGAAGAATCTTGACTGGATGAGCGAGGCTACAAAGAAAAAAGCAATCGAAAAGTTGAATGCTGTGATCATGAAGGTCGGTTACCCTGATAAATGGAAGGATCTGAGCAGTATGCAGATCGACCGTTCTTCGTATGTCAGAAATGTAATGAATGCCAACAGGTGGGAATTCAATTATATGATAAACAAATATGGCAAACCTGTGGACCGTAGCGAATGGAACATGGAACCGCAGACATACAATGCTTATTATAATCCTTCAAACAATGAGATCGTAGTGCCCGGGTGCAACATTATTGTTCCCGGTTATGAAAGAAAACTTGCCGATGATGCTTTGCTATATTCTGTCATAGGTGGATCGACTTTCGGACATGAGATCACTCATGGTTTTGATGACCAGGGAAGCAAATATGATGAGAAGGGGAACCTGCACAACTGGTGGACACCTGAAGACAGCCTAAGGTTTTATAAAAAGACGGGTATGATCGTCAAACAATTCGATGGATATATCGCTGTGGACAGTCTTCATATCAATGGCTCACTTACGCAGGGTGAGAACATTGCCGACCTTGGTGGGATCGTAATGGGTTATGAGGCATTCAAAAAGACTGACCAATACAAAAACAAGGAGATCATTGCCGGGTTGAATCCCGACCAGCGCTTCTTCCTGGGGTATGCACTCGCATGGATGGTGAATGAACGTCCGGAAGCCATTGCCAATCAGATAAAGAGCAATGAACATTCGCCGGCCAAATTCAGGGTGCTGGGTCCTCTGACAAACATGCCGGAATTTTACGAGACCTTCGGTATTAAAAAGGGTGACAGGATCTGGAGGCCTGACAGTCTCCGTGTGAAGATATGGTAAGATATTACTGTATTAATGGAGTATTGTCTTATTATCTTATGGTGTAAGAAATTTATAAACAGAAAAAATGAAAAAGTTTATTTTATGTATCCTGATTGTCGTGAACGCAATTGCTGCCCAGGCAAAGATCCTTATGACCCCTTACCTGCAGGCAGTTACAACACACTCGGTTTTTGTTTTTGTTGAATGCGATAATATGGATACCGTTTGGGTGGATTACGGCAGATCAATGGCATATAGCCGCGTAGCGACAGACTCAATTATCTCAGCCACCGATGCCAAGATTCCGACCTATGTACATAAGATATTTCTTAAGGGATTAAAACCGAATACAGGTTACTATTACCAGGTACGGCAGGGGAAAATGCATAGCCCCGGATATAATTTCCACACTGCTGTGGAACCCGGAACATCTTTCCGTCTCCTCTGGATGGCTGATTTCTATACCAATACATCTATCCATGACAAAGTTGCAAAACTGGCTGCGGAGAATGAGCGGTTGCGTTTGCAGCCAGCAGCGC
>CAZUYY010000483.1:0-2764 GCA_964624935.1 uncultured Prolixibacteraceae bacterium | reverse complement strand
TGGGTGTGGCAGGACAAATAGCCGCTGAAAAATCGGATGGACGACCCGGCATTCTACAAATTAATTTTCTGGATGCTTTGTATCAACTAAGTAAAGAAGAATTTTTAAACCTGGTCAGGATATCCGAATGATCCATCCTCATTTTCCTTACCGGCTGTATTTAGTGACCAACGAGGCAGCTTGCATGGGCAGGGACTTATGTCGTGTAGTCGAAGCTGCAATTAAAGGAGGGGTTGATCTGGTGCAAATCCGGGAAAAGAACCTGAGTGATCTCCTTTTCCTGGAAAAAGCCCTGAGAATCAAAGAGCTTTTGACAAAATATCAGGTTCCCTTAATTATTAACGATAATCTTTGGGTGGCAATGCAAAGTGAAGCCGGTGGAATTCATGTGGGGAACAAGGATATAACGCCGATGCTGATCAGAGAATCCTGGGCGGATTGTGGTATTATCGGCTATTCTATCGAAGACGAAAAACAATTGCAATCTCCGGACGCCGAAGTGTCAGATTATCTGGCATTAAGTCCTGTATTTTCAACTCCTACCAAAGAGGATACATTAACAGAATGGAAGCTGGAAGGGGTCAGGCATATTCGTCAGCTTACCCGTAAACCCCTGGTGGCGATTGGTGCAATGAATGAACAAAATGCTTTTTCGGTGATCCGTGCAGGAGCTGATTGTCTGGCGGTAGTTTCAGCAATTTGTTCCGCACATGACCCGCAAACCGCAGCAGAACGACTCAGAAATCAAATTGAAAAAGCCTTATGAATAACCGGCAAAAATACATTCCTGTACTGACCATCGCAGGGTCGGACAGTGGAGGTGGTGCAGGCATCCAGGCCGATCTTAAAACATTTTCGGCTTTGGGATGTTTTGGTACTACTGCTATTACGGCTGTTACGGTGCAGAATACCCTTGGTGTCACCGCAATTCATAGTGTACCAAATGACATAGTAGTGGGACAGATCCGTGCGGTTATGGATGATATCAGGCCCTTAGCTATCAAGATCGGGATGATTCACCGGGCCGATCTGGCATCAGCGATCGCCGGGGTTCTTCGGGATTATCCAGACGTTCAGATAGTGTTTGATCCTGTGATGGTGGCTACCAGTGGCGACAAGCTGATAGAGGATGATACGATTGCAGTATTGCAGGAAAAACTTTTCCTAGTGGCTGCTTTAATTACTCCTAATTTATATGAGGCATCTTTGCTGGCAGATATGCCTGTCAGGGATGTGACAGATATGAGACTGGCTGCCAAGAAACTTTTGTCAAAAGGCGCTCATGCCGTTCTGGTCAAGGGCGGTCATCTGGCTGAGCCCATACTGTATGATGTGTATTGTAACGAGGATGGCAATGAAACACTCATTCAAAGCAACTATATTCAAACCCTGAATACACATGGCACAGGATGCACACTGTCTTCGGCTATTACGGCATTCCTGGCACAGGGCAAGCCGCTTTCAGAAGCCATTCATTCAGGGATAAATTATGTCCATGAAGCCATTGATGCAGGCAAAGACGTACAAACAGGCAGCGGGCATGGACCACTCAATCACTTTTTTAACCCTTTACCTTTGATAAAGAAATATGAAATGGACTGAAAAAGCATGGAAGCATTCTGAATATATTTATGATAAAATAGTTCAGATGCCATTCATCCAGGAATTGATCACTGGTGAATTAGACATTGAGAAGTTCAAATTTTATATTGCACAGGATTCTGTTTACCTGGAACATTTCAGCCGGACATTGTCATTGGTAGCCGCCCGTGTCCATGATTTTGCTCATGTCTTGCAATTTATTCAATTTGCTGAAGGAGCCATAGTTGTTGAACACGCCCTGCACGCCAGCTACTTTAAGGAGTTTGGGATTCCTGAAGGAATATCACCCTCACCTTCCTGCCATCATTATATAAGTTTAATGACATCCCAGGCTGCCCTGGCTCCGGTAGAAGTTGCAATTGCTACAGTACTGCCTTGTTTCTGGATATACAAAAAAGTTGGAGATTTTATTTACCGGCAAAAGCAAGTGGAAGGGAATCCCTATAAAAACTGGATCAATACCTATGCCGGTGAGGAGTTTGGTATTTTGGTTGAACGGGCGCTCGATATCTCCAATGAGGTGGCTAATCAGTGCACTGAAGTGCAACAAGCGCGAATGACGGATGCTTTTGAAAAGGCATGTTATCTGGAATGGAAATTCTGGGATAGTGCCTGGAACCTTGAAGGATGGCAGATTTCATAAGCAGGCATGATTGGGTGGAAAAGCCGGAATCTCTGATCAATTTGACCTGTTTGTCCACCTTTTGGAAGTCAACTGCATTCAGAAAAATCAACTCCAAAAACTTCAGAAAATTTTAATTTCAGGATTTGTTTCACTTTATCCATTTCCTGTTTCTGTCCGGTTTCTTTTTCGAGGGATGTGACGGTTTTATTTTTAAATCCGCAGGGGTTGATCAAATTAAACCAGGAGAGGTCAGTATTTACGTTCAAAGCAAGTCCATGCATTGTAACCCACTGACTTACCCTGACTCCAATGGCACATATTTTTCTTGATCTGCCTGTTATCAAAGGCTCAATCCAAACGCCGGTGGCATCCTTTAACCTTTCACCTTTTATTCCGTATTCTGCAATTGTCAGGATGATAGTTTCTTCTAACCGGTGTATGTAATCATGGATACCCAGTCCTAACCGTTCGAGATCAAAGATAGGATAGGCGATAATCTGTCCCGGGCCATGGTAGGTTATATCACCCCCCCGATTG
>CAZUYY010000482.1:0-2765 GCA_964624935.1 uncultured Prolixibacteraceae bacterium | reverse complement strand
TAAGAAGAGGGGTAATAGGCTGATCTTGTCCATTCGGCCACATTACCAGCCATGTCATATAATCCAAAATCATTGGCAGGATAGTGAGCACAGATTACTGTGGTAGCTCCTCCATCATCTATATAATTTCCACGTAAGGGTTTAAAATTAGCAAGGAAGCATCCTTTATCATTTCTTGTATAAGGTCCACCCCAAGGATATGGGTTATTGTCATAACCTCCCCTGGCGGCCCATTCCCATTCAGCTTCAGTTGGTAACCGAAATTCACTGACGGAGGACTCTCCTTTTTTCCCGTACAGGTAACTATTTTTCAATTGCGTTCGCCAGATACAAAAAGCATTGGCCTGCTTCCATGTGACACCAACAACCGGATAGTTGTCATAGGCAGGATGCCAAAAATATTTTTCAGTCTGGGGGTCATTGAATGAATAAACATAATCATGAATCCAGCAAAGTGTATCCGGATAAACGTTGATCACTTCTTTACGTATATAAACAGAACGGTCTTTCAGCCCCTGTGGACGGTTAGCCAATCCACCTTCCTTAATGTCCCCACCTTGGCTATAGTCTTTACGGGCTGCAGCTTTTAAATCGACAAAATAATATTCAAAGTACAATTTCCTTGTATCTATTTCCTTGCGACGAAAAAAACGTTCACTTTCAGGAAGATACATCTGAGAGAGCGCATCCCGTATGTCTTGCTGTTCTGAATTCCAATCCAGTTTGGCAGACCAATTTAAAAATGGAGGGTCAAATGTTTCTCCAGTCTTTTTATTTTCCGAAACAAGGTACACGTCGGGCTTTACTTCACCTAACAACCTGCGGGCGATCGAATCCCTCACCCAATAAACAAATTGTCTGTACTTGTTATTTGTTATTTCTGTTTGATCCATGTAAAAAGACTGGATCGTGATAGTTTTCGGGGTGTTAAGCTGGGCGTATGGAAGATCTTCATCACCTGTACCCATGGTAAAGCTACCCATTGGGATATACCGCATTCCATAAGGGTCAGGTTGAAAATATCGCTTTCGGTTTTTTACTCCCGTAAGTTCCCCGTTTCCTGAGTTTCCACAACTACCAAGGAAAACGAGAAGAGCAAAATAAATGAGCAGTTTTTTCATTTTTTGGCCGATTAGATGATTGAATATAACGCACTTTAAGAGCGTTTATTATCTTCTCCGTTTGGAAATCGAAATTTTCAACGGCAAAAATAACTTTTTATATTATAAGAACCTTGTATTTTTATAACTTTTCCTAAATTTCTCAGTCTGAATCTTAAAACAATAATTCAACATCACCTCAACACTGCCGTCTTCATACCTTGACATTTTTGAAACACTTGCATCATATGATAATCCAATCTTGAATGCTTTAATATTGAATCCCACCAACAAAGATGCAGCATCCTGGTAACGGTAAGCAAGGCCACCCCAGAATTTTTTATTATACAACAAGATAGCGCTGATACTGAAAGTATATGCACCAAGGTCAGTCGAAATGAGGGCAGAAGGCTGCAGTTCATAAGCGGGTAGGTCGGGTAAAACCCAATTATATCCTCCTGTCAGGTCATATACACGTTTGTCACCTACTTCCACCTGTTTCATCAGGGTCTGCATGAAATTATCACATGAAAAACCCACGTAATATTTTTCAGGCACTTTGTATAATATTCCTAATGAACCATCCGCAACAAAATCGCTTTTTCCCAGGTTTGTAATTGGAACCAGTGGTTCGAGTTTATCTGTATTGAGTTTTGAATTCAGCAAATTTACTTGTACCCCTGCTGAAAATACGCCCGGACCAATGTCTGCCCTGTAGGCATATCCGAGGGTCAACTGAGTATTATTAAAGGGTCCGAGAACATCATTAATTATTGTTCCACTGACGGCTCCATGCAAAAATTTAATTGGGGCATCAATGGTAAGAAACATTGTCTGTGGTGCTGTATTACCACCACGGTCATCTTTGAAACCGATCCATTGCTGACGGATGAGACCGGTAACATTAATGCCATCATTGCTGCCAGCTGCTGCTGGGTTAAAAGCCATGTTCATGAACATGTAATGCGTGATATTGCTGCTTTGTTGAGCCATAAGCGATGGTAATAATGCCATCATTAAAATGGCCATAAAGATTCGCCTGAACCCTTGGTAACAGTTAAGAAAACTATATTTTATAAAACGAAGATTCAATATTATTAGATTTGTTCGGCACAAAACGGGGGCTAAAAGTACAATTTTTTTTTCTTTTGGCAATAGACTGTATTCTTTTCTTAAAATCTCCTCTAATAAAATTGATCCCTCATGATAAACCTTATACAGATTTCAGAAAAAAAAGTTGCATCTATTTTCTGCAACTATGCCTGGAACAAGAATGCATGATCAATCGGAAGAATTATCTTTGCATAAAAGTCATAATATTCACGAATAAATCTGCCTCCATGTCATTTTCCGCTTTTAATGAAAAACCGTTCACAAGGAAATGGTTTTTTTCACATAGTCTCATTCTCGTCGGATCATTCATTCTTGCATCTGGTTTTGTCCTTTTCATTATTCCATACAAGATTATCCCCGGCGGGGTTTACGGAATATCCATTGTATTACATTACCTTTTTGGCACACCGGTAGGGATTGTTGCTCTGTGCTTCGATATCCCTTTGACCATCATTGGGATCAGGATACTGGGGCCCCGGTTTGGGTACAAAACTGTTCTTGGCTTCTCGTTAACAGCCATCTTTACTGATACCCTGACTTATTTCTGGGGAT
>CAZUYY010000481.1:0-2772 GCA_964624935.1 uncultured Prolixibacteraceae bacterium | reverse complement strand
CTTTTGTTTCAAGGGACTTGATCAATTCATCTGCGCTTCGTTTTGTTGAAACATTTACTGCCAACGTTTTTGCATGCCTCCAACCTTTTCCCCTCAAGGTGTATTTGATCTGGTAGGTAAAAAAATCAATCTTCGTAAATCCTGAATCTGTCAGGCATTTCAACAAACCGGCGCCATCAAAATAATTAACATGATTGATAAGGAGTTCGGATGGTTTTCTGCTGAATTCCCAATTGATGTAATGGCCCCACACATCTTCTTTGCCATTAGGGGTAATGAAATGAAACAACCCGTTTGGGTTAAGCAAAGCGTGGATATTCAGAATAACCTTTCCAATGTCGGTTACATGTTCCAGGATATCCCTTGCAATAATGAGATCAAATTTCTGGTTTTCAAATAAATGAATATCTTCAGGACTTCCACTGAAAACATTGTATCTGTGAACCTCCTGGTTTAATTTTAAAACATCTTCCACAATATCGACTACGGTGATTTTGCATTCAGGAATGATGAACCGGATGCCTGCTGAAAAATATCCTGACCCGGGTCCGAATTCCAGTATTGTTTCCGGTTTATATCCTTTCTTTTGAAGTGTCCTTGCAAATACAATTCCTCTCCGGTAGTTTCTAATCAGGTTTCTCTTTTGTTCTGACAACGGGGTTTCCAGGATTTCCTTAAGGTAATAAGCATGACACCCGGTCGCGGTTTGTTGCGCTTTGATCATAGGATCCAGTTGGATCAGTTTGCAGGAGGTACATTGCACCATATCGCAATGTTGCAAATCCCAGAATTCAGTTTCAGCAATCTTTATCCCTTCCAGCGAACCGCATATCCTGCAAGGTTCCTGCCTGATAACTCTTTCTCCAACAAAAGTAGCTTGTCCTGACATTTAGTTTGTAAAGTTATAAAGTTCGTAAAGTTAATAAAGTTAGGCACTATGACTTTGTTATATAAAAATAATTGAATCCCTTCGGGCATTATCTTAATCACACATCACGAAACTCCCCCTCCCTCTTGGGGGAGGGGGCAGGGGGGAGGGGCTCTCCTAGTTACGCGTTACGATTTTGTCACTCATTCCTTACCTTTGTTTCCTAAAGAAAGTAAAGAATGGGAGTCAGGATCGTTGAACTTAAAGTTCCGACAAGCTATTCTGAAAAGGAGTTAAAGGATAGAATTGCGAAAGAATGCGGAATCAGAGATTTTTCCTGGCAGATTGAGACCAAGAGCCTTGATGCCAGGAAGAAGGGAAATATTCATTGGTTGCTGAGAATTGCCTTGTCTTCACAAGATATCAGAGGCGGTGAACCGAAAAGGAACCCAACGTTAAATATTCCTTGTGTCAAAAGGAATAATCGTGTTGTGATCACCGGCAGCGGACCTGCCGGTTTTTTTGCAGCCTATGTATTACAAAAGGCAGGATTTGATACCCTGATCTTTGAGCAGGGTGCTGAGGTTGACAAACGTGCTGAAGGTATCCTGAATTTTGAGCATACCGGCGAATTCAGCCGGGTGGCCAACTATTCCTTTGGTGAAGGAGGGGCGGGCACTTTTTCGGACGGAAAACTTACTTCCCGTTCTAAGCACATTTCACCAGAACGTAACTTTTTCATCAGTGAATACATTGATGCCGGCGCTCCGCCCGAAATTCGTTATATGACTCATCCCCATGTTGGTAGCGATAACCTGAAAAATGTGGTGAAGAATCTCAGGGCAAAATATTTAGCTCTGGGTGGAACGATCAGGTTCGAAAGTGCTCTTACTAATCTGGTTGTCAGGGAAGGAAAAATAAAAGAAGCGCTCACAGACAAAGATGCTCTCCCCGCAGATTATTTTATTATTGCTCCCGGGCATTCTTCTTATGAAACGTACCGGATGCTGATAAGGAATGGTGTACCGTTCCGTACTAAAGGATTTGCACTGGGATGCAGGGCAGAACATCTGCAGTCAGATATAAACATTGCACAATGGGGTGTGACAAGCCTTCCTGGAGTCAAAGCTGCTGAGTACCGCGTGACATCTGAAGGGGATGGGAAGCACCCGGTTTATTCATTTTGTATGTGCCCTGGCGGTATTGTAGTTCCTGCTGCATCGTATCAACACACCAACATCGTGAATGGGATGAGCTATTATGGCAGGGATGGGCGGTTTTCAAATGCAGCATGTGTCGCAGCTATCCATCCGGATGAACTTGCCGGGAAGAAGATGACTGCCCTGGAAGCGCTTGAATGGCTTGAGCATCTCGAGACGTCTTTCTATGATTTTGCAAATGGATATATGGCTCCATTTTGCACTATCAGGGATTTCCTATCAGAGAGGGAGCCACATCAGGTACCTGAAACAAGCTATCCTCTCGGAATTAAACCTGCACCTCTGTGGAAGATGCTACCACCGGGGGTAACGGCTTCCCTGAAAACAGGACTTGCTGATTTTTGCAGAAAGATAAAAGGATATGAGAAAGGCAACCTGTTGGGGCTTGAAAGTAAAACATCGTCACCTGTTCAGGCAGTACGTGAGAAAAACGGCCTCTGCGCCGGGTTTACAAATCTTTTTATAGCAGGTGAGGGGAGCGGCTATGCCGGGGGTATTGTTTCCAGTGCTGCCGATGGAATTAAGATTGCCATGAATATAATAGCTGCGGCCGGTTAATGGGGTGTCATGCATGATTGTGCTGCCAGCCATGCCGTTGAAAAAGCAAGCTGAAGGTTAAATCCTCCCGTATCAGCATCAAGATCAATCACCTCTCCTGAAAAATAGAGATTCTTTACCAGTTTT
>CAZUYY010000480.1:0-2778 GCA_964624935.1 uncultured Prolixibacteraceae bacterium | reverse complement strand
GCTGGAGCGAAAAGATAATTTACGATTGGACGATTTTCGATTCCCGATTGAATTTCTTGATTGACGATATACGATTGAAGTCAAGACGAATTATGACTTACCCCAGCCTTTAGGCTGGGGTTAAGGAAACCCACAAAAATATAGGACTTTAGTCCATACAAAAACGCTTTTGGACTAAAGTCCAGTTTGATATGCACCTTTGTACCCCCGCGCTAAAGCGCAGGGTAATTCAAATTCGTCTTAGCACCTCAAAAAGATATAACCAATAAATCTTTATTCCCTAGAACGATCCAGAGAACAATCCTCATTTCAGTTTTGGCAAAATAAACCGGAATGTCAGATAAGCACTGACGGCTGAAACGGAAATCGAAAGCAATGTTCCGGTATAGAGACCCGTAGTTGGATATAAATACCTCAGAGCAACCGCGTAAACTGCTATGGTGATCATTCCCGTCACCAGCAACGGTTTTGTCATTGCCCTGGAAAATTCAATACCACGTGTCTTGTATGAAATCGTAAGGGTCGCAATAAACATGGCAGGAAATGCTGCAAATATGCCCCCTAATACGGGTCCTCCTGTTTTTGAAATCAGCACGGTCAGCATAACAATGAATCCTCCAAACACGGAACGGATCACAAGATGTTTTTCTGATTGTTTTGTTTTATCAGAAGATACAGATCTTATCTTTAAGTACTTTTCAAGTATCAGATAGGCACTAAACATGACTATAGCATAGATTATCAGGTTGATGATGAATTTTTCCCACCTGAAAAACACGATGATAGCTGACAGAAGAAACCAGAAACAAAGGCCTGACACAAGAGCCCGCATAAAACCCTGGTGGGCGATCGAAGCAAAAACAACAAGGAATAACCCGGATACAGCCATTGAAAGCGGAAATACTGTAGTCACTGATGAAGCAATTACCGGGGATTGTGTAAACCCTATGAAAAAGAATGACAACAAAGCTGTTGACGGAAGTCCTCCGATAAATCCTCCTGTCTTGCTACCGAAGTGAAGTCCTGCAAAAACCGTAAAATATATCCAGCAACTCCCGATCAGGAATGTTAAGACTAATTGCAGCAGAAATATTGATGAAAGCATCGTATCAAATGGTATGTAAGATCATTTTCTCCAGGCTTTAACCCAACCGGGTATTGCATCCCTGATGATGATGACAGCGAAAACCATGATGACCAAAGTAAGAATCAGATTGATGATCCCGTCCACACGGTGTTCCGGAGTTGCCAGTTGCGGAATATAGATCCCTGTCATATTCATGATCCCGGCAGTAAAAGTAGTGATCCCGACAAATATCATAGGTACAATTGTTACCCAGGCATACCTGATCTTGCCAAGATTAATAATGTAGGATGTCCCGATGGCGAGCGCAATGGTTGCCATCAATTGATTGGCGGCGCCGAACATTGGCCATATGGTTGAAACACTTCCGGTATAAATAAAATATCCCCAGCAGAAGACAATCAAACCACTCGCTAAAAGATTTCCAGGCAACCAATTTGCACGTGCAAAGGGTTTATATACTTTACCCAGCGATTCCTGCAGGACAAACCGGGCGATCCGGGTCCCTGCATCAATTGTGGTGAGGATGAAAAGCGCCTCAAACATGATCGCAAAGTGGTACCAGTAAGACATAAGTCCTTTCAAGCCGGGTATCGAAGAGAAGATCTGTGCCATCCCAGCAGCAAGAGACACTGCACCTCCCGATCGTCCGGCAATTTTCTCACCGACAGCAGCCGAAAGCCGGGGAAGATCTGACTGGGTAAATCCCATTGCATGCAATTGAGGTACTATCTGGGCAAATTTCTCCACCGGTACATTGATCTGGAAATAATCATAAGGAAAGAGACAGGAAGCGGCAATCAGGGCAAGAACGCTGACAACTCCTTCCGAGAGCATAGATCCTACCGCAATGGGGAGAATATGAGATTCCTTCATGATCATCTTGGGTGTTGTTCCTGAACTCACCAGTGCATGAAATCCGGAAATCGCCCCACAGGCGATCGTAATAAACAGGTACGGGAATAAAGTCCCTGGAATGATTGGGCCACCACCATGCGTGAAGATCGTGAACGCGGGCATTTTAAGAGTCGGTGCGACAATGCAAACACCTACAGCCAGCAAAACAATGACGCCCAGCTTCATGATCGTACTAAGATATCCACGTGGGGTCAAAAGGAGCCAGACAGGTAGTACAGAAGCAAAAAATCCATACCCTGCAAGAAGAAGTGTTAAAGATTTATGGTCGAAAGTGAAGAAAGAAGCAAAAGAAGATGCCGGGATATAACGGCCGAGAATAACAGCAAGGGTAAGCAGGATCACTCCCATTATTGTTGCCTCTTTCGTCTTCCCTTTCCTGAATTGAAACATCCAGATCCCCATAAAGATCGAAATAGGAATAGTAGAAGCTATAGTAAAGGTTCCCCAGGAACTTTCAGCAAGTGCATTCACTACTACCATGCCTAATCCTGCCAGTGCAACAATGAGAATTAACAAAATAGCCACAGACGTAGTTATCCCGCTTGAAGCTTTCCCGATCTCTGCCCGTGCGATCTCTGCAAGCGATTTCCCGTCATGACGGATAGACGCAGTAAGGATGACCAGATCATGAACAGATCCTGCAAGTACCGAACCAAGAACAATCCACAGAAAACCGGGACAATAACCAAACTGGCAGGCAAGAACAGGTCCAACCAACGGTCCTGCACCGGCAATGGCAGCAAAGTGATGGCCAAAGAGCACCCATTTACTCATCG
>CAZUYY010000479.1:0-2778 GCA_964624935.1 uncultured Prolixibacteraceae bacterium | reverse complement strand
GGCTCATCTGTTTTTAAAACCTTTGCCGTTACATCTGCAATGTTTGGCGTTATGGCAGTTCTGGGATACACCACAAAGACCGATCTGACAAAATTCGGATCGATCCTGATGATGGCGTTGTTCGGAATTATCATTGCCATGGTCATCAACATGTTTATGCACAGCAGCACCATGGAATACATCATAAGTGTCATAGGGGTTTTGATCTTTACCGGACTCACTGCTTATGATGTACAGAAATTGAAAAGGATCGGGGCAGGAGCAGGTGTTGATATTCATGATGTGAATGTCAGGAAGATGAGCATTATGGGTGCCCTTACTTTGTATCTTGACTTTATTAACCTGTTCTTGTTTTTGTTGCGCTTTTTAGGCGACAGAAAATAACCTGGATCCGAATATAAACCCTATTAT
Source organism: uncultured Prolixibacteraceae bacterium (assembly GCA_964624935.1). Lineage (GTDB taxonomy): Bacteria > Bacteroidota > Bacteroidia > Bacteroidales > FEN-979 > FEN-979. Next base: position 2,367 of record CAZUYY010000479.1, on the reverse strand, counting down.
TTAAACCACGACCTTAATGAAGCACGCCTATATATTCCCTGGCCAGGGAGCACAGTTTATTGGGATGGGCAAGGAACTGTATGATAGTTCATCACTTGCAACAGAGATGTTTGAAAAGGCAAACGAGATCCTTGGTTTCCGCATCACCGATCTGATGTTTGCAGGTACCGATGAAGACCTTAGGCAGACCCGGGTTACACAGCCTGCTATCTTTCTTCATTCTGTCATTCTGGCAGCGACCTTGGGTGAAAAATTCAAACCTGATATGGTTGCCGGTCATTCTCTTGGTGAATTTTCAGCCCTTGTGGCAAATAAATCTTTGTCATTTGAAGATGGACTTTTGCTCGTATTCAAGCGTGCACAGGCCATGCAAAAAGCATGTGAGAAAGAGCCGTCTACCATGGCTGCAATTCTCGGCCTTGACGATGCAAAAGTTGAAGAAATTTGTGAATCAATCGATGAAGTGGTGGTACCGGCTAATTATAACAGCCCGGGTCAATTGGTAATTTCCGGCAGTATAAAAGGAATCGAAATTGCCTGCGAAAAACTGAAGGCCGCAGGAGCACGAAGGGCTTTACCACTTAAAGTCGGGGGAGCGTTTCATTCGCCGCTGATGGAACCTGCCCGGATAGAACTGGCTGAAGCTATCCATTCAACAGTCTTCCAACTACCAGTCTGCCCTATTTATCAGAATGCCACGGCTCAATGTGTCAACGACCAGGAAAAGATCAGGGAAAACCTCATTGCCCAGTTAACGGCACCAGTTTTATGGACGCAAATCACCCGGAATATGATCGCCGATGGGGCTACCCTTTTTACAGAAGTCGGTCCCGGTAATGTCTTACAGGGGTTGGTTGCAAAGATCGGTCAAAATGTAACTGTGGAAGGTGTATAATCTTTACCTTTTCACGTATTGGTTCTCGTAATATTTCTGATAATCACCAGAAGTAATGTTGTTCATCCATTCTTCATTTGCGAGATACCATTCAACTGTTTTTTCCAGGCCTTCATCAAACTGAAGAGAAGGTTTCCAACCGAGTTCCCTTTGCAACTTTGATGAATCAATAGCATATCGCAGGTCATGTCCCGCCCGGTCTTTTACGAAGGTGATCAGCTTGGCAGAACTTCCCATGGGCCGGTTCAGTTTACGATCCATGATCTTGCAGAGTTCATGGATAAGACCTATGTTTGTCCATTCATTATTTCCTCCGATGTTATAAGTTTGTCCAGACCTTCCATTATGGAAAATGAGATCGATGGCACTTGCATGATCTTCCACGAACAGCCAATCACGGATGTTTTTTCCCTTCCCATAGATCGGAATTGATTTGTCATTCTTTATATTATTGATAGACAATGGGATCAACTTCTCAGGAAACTGGAATGAACCATAATTGTTTGAGCAGTTAGAAATTACTATAGGTAATTTGTAGGTATGGAAATAAGCCCGAACCAGGTGATCAGAGCTGGCCTTTGAGGCAGAATACGGGCTCCTCGGATCGTAGGCATTGGTCTCGAGAAAATAACCTGTCTCCCCGAGTGATCCATATACCTCATCGGTTGAAATATGATAGAACCGCTTGTTGTCCAGGTCTTCTTTCCAGGAGAGACGTGCTGCATTTAACAGGTTGATGGTACCTACGATATTTGTAAAGATGAATTCCATCGGATTACTGATCGAACGGTCAACATGTGATTCGGCAGCCAGGTGAATCACTCCGTCAATGGAATATTTCTGAAAAATAGCATTCATTGTCTCAGAATCAACGATATCCGCCTTCACAAATTTATAATTGGATTCGTTCTCGATGTCCTTAAGATTCGCAAGATTTCCAGCATAGGTCAGTTTGTCGAGATTGATTATCTGATAGTGCGGATACTTTTTAACAAATCTCCTGACCACATGTGAACCTATGAAACCTGCACCTCCTGTTATTAAAATCGTTTTCATATAACATCTTTTTCATTTAATCATTTAGAAAACTTTCTTATCAATCAGACTTCCCTGCAAGCCTTTTCTCCCAGTTCCAGGCCGATAATGTCATTTCATTCAAATCCTTGTTGGCTTTCCAGCCCAATTCACGGTTGGCAAATTCTGTATTAGCCCATATTTCCTGTACATCACCCGGTCTTCGTTCCATAAACCGGTAATTTAATTTTTCCTTTGTTGAGTACTCAAATGATTTGATGACATCCAATACGGAATATCCGGTTCCTGTTCCGAGGTTAAAAACTTCAACTTTTTGTTCGGATTTTCCTTCCAGCATCCGCTCGATAGCTATTACATGAGCTTGCGCAAGATCGACCACATGGATATAATCCCGGATAGCAGTTCCATCAGGAGTATTATAATCTTTTCCGAAAACT
>CAZUYY010000478.1:0-2786 GCA_964624935.1 uncultured Prolixibacteraceae bacterium | reverse complement strand
TCACTAAGTATCTTTCGCGGGTCACTACGCTTAAAAAGATCTCTCCCCATGTGTTAAGACACACATTTGCCACACATTTACTTAACAATGGCGCTGAACTTAACGCCGTTAAAGAATTGCTTGGGCACGCCAGCCTTTCGGCGACCCAGGTATATACTCACAATACTATTGAAAAATTGAAGAAAATTTATAAACAGGCCCATCCAAAGGCATAAAAAAGGAGGTTGGAATGAATATCAAAATAAATTCTGTACATTTTAAAGCTGACGGTAAACTTGAAACCTTCATTAAGGAAAGATTACAGAAGATGGTGAGCATTTATGAAGGCATCATCGGCAGTGAAGTCATTTTAAAGCTTGAGAATACAGAGAGCAGGGACAACAAGATGGTGGAGATAAAATTAATTATACGCGGTTATGACCTCTTTGCCAAGAAGCAGGCCAGATCTTTTGAGGAAGCGACCGACCAGGCAACAGAAGCGCTGAAGAAGCAGTTGATCAAGCACAAGGAAAAAATAAGGGGAATATGACTCCAAGACCAAGTCTAAAGTGTAAAATGTGAGTAAGTGCAGACCCCAAGAGGGAGGGGAGTCAGAGGGTGGGGTATGGCTCCTCAAAAAAATAATTAACCTTTTGTTCATTTTTTTTTGACCATTGACAATAAATGTGTGTTATCTTTGTCCAAAATTGATCATCCAAAAAAAAAATGTCGCGAGGCAACCGGATGAGAAATTTATTGTCTTAGTGGTCTGATGCTGTTCTTTGAAAAAGCATAAAAGTGATATAATACAGTTATGGGATTTTTTTAGTAAAAAACTTGCATTTTAAATTATATTACTTATATTTGCTCATTAATTTAATAGGAAAAAAGGGAACGTTTTTAGTCAACGTTGTATGAGTCAGATTTTTATTGTTTCAGAATAAGAATCAGCGTTTTGTCATTGGAGAAAGGTTTTTTATTTTCGAAGTCCGGAATATATGTGTAAATTAAAATTTGAGGTATGAAAAAGGTACTAATGAGGATTTTTTTACTTGTTCAACTTATTATCGTTCCAATTTTTATTTCTGGTATTTTTGCTGATCCTCCCGGTCCTCCTCCACCTGGAGGTAATCCGGGAGGCACACCCGGAGGGGTTCCTGTTGGAGGGCCGCTCCCGGCCTCAATTGATGATGGAGTAGTAATTTTGCTTACATTGACTGTGGCTTATGGATGCTATAAAATTTATGAGGTTTGGAAAAAGAAGAGAAGTATTGCGAAAATTGCTGCGAAAGGAAATCAAGTTTGATTTTTATAAGATTTTGTTTTTTGTTTCTTCATGATAAATAACTGATTTATGAGAAAAACACTTTACGGCAGGTTATTCTGGAAAATCCTATCAGGATTTGTATTTTGTGGTTTTTCGCTATCTTCCATAGCCCAAGGCTCAGTAAATAATTCAGGAACAATAATCCTGAAGGGGAACCTTGTGAACAATAACGTTTCACAGAGCAACCTTGGAACGGGCACCTTTCAATTCTCGGGTACTTCGGCACAAACCATATCCGGCCAGAATGATATGAACAATGTGATCGTGAATAACTCAGCAGGATTGACTCTCCTTGGGAATACCGAAATTGACGGACAACTCACTCTCACCAGCGGCCTTGTTACCCTGGGTTCAAATAATCTGTTGTTGGGATCATCCGCTCCTGCTATCGCAGGATCCCCTTCGTCTTCCAACATGATCGTGGCGACGGGAAGCGGGCAGTTGCAAAAGGCTTATGCCGCAACAGGCAGTTTTACCTTCCCTGTCGGCGATGCAGGACCCCATTATTCACCGGTGACACTTAATTTAACCAGCGGTACTTTCGGAACCGGCGCTTATGCCGGCGTTAACCTGGTTGCATCTGTTTATCCGGGTATGACAAGGAATTATATCAAGCGCTATTGGAATGTTACACAAAGCAATATTTCTTCATTAAGCGCCAGTGCCCAGTTTAATTATGTTCTTTCTGATGTCAGCGGATCTGAGGATAGTATGTATTGTGTGAAAACTGCTCCTTTGTATGCGACTTATTCTCCGGCAAACACTGTATCTCATTATCTGACTGCAAACGGGTTGAACAGTTTAGGCACGTTTACAGGCGGAATGGGGAGGTGGCAGGGTAATTTCTTCGTATTTCTTGAAGGCCCTTATGATGCGGACAGCAATAATATGACCAACGGACTCAATGCCATTGATAGTATTCCTGTGCATCAACCTTATAATTTTGACCCTATTGATTATGCAGGGCCTGAAGCCAATAACGGACCCTTGCCTTCTGACGTGGTTGACTGGATTTATGTCGAATTGCGTCATGCAGATAATCCGGCCGATGCCGGACCGACCACATGGTTTGCCAAAGCTGCAGCATTCCTGAAGAGCGACGGAAGCATTGTGGATTATTCCGACGGGGTGAGTCCTGTCAAGTTCTACCAGACACAGGGGGGACCCGGCACAGATAATATCTACCCGGTGATCAGGCACAGGAACCATCTTGCCATAATAGCCGACGGGATCGGAGATGGAACAGGTACCGGAGCAACAAAGAATGCTGACGGAACTTATTCCTTCGACTTCAGAACGAGTATCAACCAGGCGTATGGAACTTATAATGGGTACAAGCAAATTAATACATCACCCGTTGAATTTGGCATGGTTGCAGGGGATATTGACCAGGATGGCTATGTGTTTGTTTCTGATTATACCGATTGGGCCATTCAATTTGGAAACGGTCCCGGATATTATTCTGCAGACCTTGATTTTG
>CAZUYY010000477.1:0-2787 GCA_964624935.1 uncultured Prolixibacteraceae bacterium | reverse complement strand
TAGAAAAAAGGATCGGCTTTTACAATATCTGTGTCCACCACAGGTCGTAAGTAAGTGTCAGGAGGGATCTGTAATAGTAACCTTAGCTGACTTTGCAGATCATTGATATTATCGATCAGGTTCTGGTACTCACTCTGCAAAGAATAGAGTTGAGCCTTGACACGGATATCATCGGCTTCTGACACATATCCTTTACCCTGTACCTGGTTATAAGCAGCGACAATCATTTTCAGCGAGTTAATTTCTTCATTATAAACTTTTGATGTTTGCTGAAGGTAATAAATATTAAAGAAGCTACTTCGTAATGCAAGTTTTAAAGTCCGCAACAGGTCATATAAGTTATCTTCTGCCAGTTTCAAGTTTGTTTCTGCAATCTTGACCTGTTTGTGGATTTTACGTGATAATACGATCAATTGTGATACCTGATATGCCTGCTCTCCATTTTGAAAATCCTGCTCGAACCATTTTCCGGTTATCGTATTGTAGGCGCCCTGTACAAAATTTATACTGGGATTTGGATACAGGTGTGCCTGGATAAGCAGTGCTTTCGTGGCGTCAACATTGTATTTCTGGGCTAATAGCTGGAGATTTTTTTCAAGAAATAATTTTTCAGCCTTGTGAATATCTAACCTGAGTGTATCCTTAATGAAACTTTGCCCTGAACAGATATTCATAGCAGGTATCGAAAAAAAAACACAAAACAAAACATAACGCCATCTCCCAGACATTGAGCAAGAATTTAGAATAATGAATGTGAATCAAGAACTCGTCGCAAAATTAAGTTGCAATGATCCCTGTAAGATTAAGGAAGGATTAGATTTAAATTAAAATCTTTTAATGTGATTATCTTGGGAAGAGAATTTTAAACTCAGAGCCTTCACCCAGTTTTGACGTGATATCTATCTTCCCATTATGTAACCTGATAATCCGCTCTGTAATGGAAAGTCCGATACCCGAACCTGAGAATTTTTGAGCATTTGCTACTCTGTAGAAGGGTTGAAAGATTTTCTGGAAATCACTTGCAGCAATGCCAATACCTTTGTCTTTTATTGAAATCAGAATATCTTTCGGTTTCACAGATATTTTGCAACACACTTCCTGGTTATTAGAAAATTTAATAGCATTATTCAGGATGTTGCTAAGTGCAATGAATAACAAACGCCGGTTACCCATTATTGAATACTTGTTTGCATCTGCTGCAGGGCCATAATCAACCTTCAGGTTGCTGCCCGGTTTTCCCCATTCATCAGCCACTTCCCAAAGCACCTCATCTAACCGGATGTTTTGTAGTTCACTCTTATCAAGGTTAATTTGTGCAAGCTCCAGAAGTGTACTGATTATTTCATTCAGCTTCTCTGCATCTTTTGTGATGCCGGCCAGTGTATTTTTATATTCATCAATCTTTCTTGTATTTCTTAATGTGATCTCAGCATCCGCTAAGATAGAAGTTATAGGAGTTCTGAGTTCGTGAGAGGCATTCATGATAAACGACTGTTGTGCCTGGAATGATTGTTCAAGGTGCTCAAGAAGATTATTGATGGTAATGGATAATTTATTAATCTCATCATGACTGATCTTTCCGACAGGCAATCGTTTGTCAAGGCTTGTAGCCCTGATAATTTTCACTTTGTCGATTATTTTATTTATTGGATTTACAGCCATTGTTGCAAAAAGTCTCCCCAGGAAAAAAGTAATTACAAGAGAGACCAGAAAAGAGAAAAGCATTATTATTGATAATGTCTTCATGTTTTCTTTGCCCATATCATCGGTTGCTGAAGCTATCACAATAAAATTGCCGGAATTATCAACGAAATAAATACCGACGACCTGCTGGTTAGCTTTTGTAAAGCGGATTTTCTTATTTACGATAACATTCTGTATTAATTCTTTAGGCCATCGTAGAGTATTTTCTTTAATAAAAACAGGCTGATATTGATCGTTATAAATACTGACTATTTCATTAGATAAGGTTTGTGGAAATTTCTTAATCACTTCCTTAAAATTTTCTTTCGTCATGTTATCCTCCCGAAAATAAAACTCTCCAACTATTAAAGCTCTGTCCTCTAACTTATCATAAAAGCTGACCTTCCTTCTGCTGTTTTCAAGCATGTAAATACCAAATAATACAACAAACAGAAGTACAGCAAATAAAAAGGTAAATTGAAGTGAAAGTTTATTTTTTAGTTTCATGACTTTAATCTTTCAGCACGTATCCTGTCCCGATAACTGTGTGAATGTGCTTCTTTGAAAAGTCTTTATCTATCTTGCTTCTCAGGTAATTTATATAAACATCAATAACATTGGTACCCCGGTCAAAATTGATACCCCACACAGATTCAGCGATATATGTTCTTGTAAGCACTCGGCCTTTATTTGCCATGAGCAGTTCAAGTAAAGTGAATTCCTTTGGGGTCAGGATTATTTCTTTGCCATCCTTGAAAACTGTTTTTTGATAACAATCTATGACCAGATCTCCTGCAGTGTAATTTTTACCCGGGATAGATTCCATCTGTCTTCTCAAAAGAGCTTTGATCCTTGCAAGAAGTTCCTCGAAATGAAAAGGTTTTGTCAGATAATCGTCAGCTCCGCTTTCAAATCCTTCCACCTTGTCATTCACTCTGCCCAGGGCTGTAAGCATTAAAATAGGCACTCCTTTTTTATATCTTCTTATGTATTTACAAACTTCAAATCCATTGAAATTTGGCAACATAATATCTAAAATGATAAGATCAAAGTCTTTTTCAATTCCAGTATTTATACCTGCTCTCCCATCAAAAGCTACAGTTA